>JACRNN010000023.1:0-12185 GCA_016234955.1 Deltaproteobacteria bacterium
ACACTGAAGGGGATATACGACAGCTTCGTCCTTGAGCGTTTCAAACATTCGGAAGAGATACTGAACGCGTGCAAGGAAGAGAACAGATGAGCCCGACGGCGCACGTGGTCTACGGCGGGGCCGCGGCGGCCGTCATCTATCCGGCGGCGGGGGTCTACAGCCTTGTATTCTGGGCCGCCTCGTTCCTCATAGACCTGGACCACTACATCGATTACGTCTACCATAACGGCTTTACGGACTTGAGCTTCAGGAAGATGTTCGACTACCACAACGCCCTTGACGCGTTCTGGTTCAACCCGGCGTTCCTGAATATCGAGATGTTCCATACCGTAGAGGTCATGCTGCCGCTCTACATGCTAACGGCATGGACAGGCTCGACGCTACTCTTAGCGGTCTTTTTCGGGTTCGTCTTTCACATAGCCCTTGACATGGTCTATCTCCACGGGAACGGCATATTCTTCATGAGGGCGTACTCCATCGCCGAGTACTTCATGAGGATGCGCGCGATAAAGGAAAAGGGGTATCTGCCCGAAGAGATATTCGACGCGGTCTTCAGCAGGTTGTTGAAAAACCCTCACGCCCGTTCAGGCTGTTCAAAAAGCTCCCGACCCATGCTTCTCGCATGGGTGCCCCGATGCGTCGAGGAGCGAGGAATGAGGCGTATTTTGTCCATACGCCGCAGTGACGAGCGACGATGACAACGCGGTAGATGGACTTTTTCAACAGCCTGATAGAGTCATCAACGGCCCGGATAAAAAGGCATGAGGCATATCATCAAAAGGGAGCGGCGCTTATGGCAAAAGAGAAGGTGCTTATCATAAAACTCGGATACTCGGAGACGCTCGTATCCGAGATCAGCAGGATGACCTCCCTCGGGGACGTCCTGAGGAGCACCGTGCTCCTGAGCCTCTTTAAAGACGCCCACGTCACATGGCTGGTGGATGAAAAGGCCATACCGCTCCTGAAGGGCAACCCTCAGATAGCGCGGATAATGCCTTACGACCTCACCACGGCGCTACAGCTGAGGGCCGAGAGGTTCGATACCGTTGTCAATCTCGAAAAGGTCGCCGGGATATGCGCCTTCGCCGACTCCCTGACCGCGTGGAAGAGGTACGGCTTCAGGTTCGACCCCGAAACCGGCACCGCCCAGGCATACGACGGGAGCCAGCACGTCCTCGACATATGCCTCAACCACGACGAGAAGAGGTCTAACAGGAACTACTGGGAGGACATACTCTTTGAGATGATCGGCAAGCGCTGGCAGGGGGAGATGCCGACGCTCGGGTACAGGCCCGCTTCAAAAGAAATTCACGATATCGGTTTCAACAACCACGTGGGCGAGAAGTGGCCGGTGAAGGCCTGGCCGCTTGAGTACTGGAAGGAGCTTGAGACGCTTATCGGGAAGAGATACACGGTATCATGGCAACGGGGGCTCAATTCCATCGAGGAGTACATAGAGTGGATAAACTCCTGCTCGCTCCTCGTCACCAACGACAGCCTCGGCCTGCACATAGCCCACGCCCTCGACAAGAAGATCGTGGCGCTCTTCGGCCCGACAGTGGCAAGCGAGGTCTACGTCAAGAACGGGGTAAAGCTCCTCCCGGAAAAGGAGTACGACTGCCTGCCGTGCCTCGATACGGTCTGCGTCAAGGAGAGGAGCTGCATGTACGAGATACGGCCGCAAACGGTATTGGCGGCTGTAGAAAAGCACCTCGAAAGCGGCGCGTGAGCGCCGCTTGTCATTGCAGAGGAGCGATTTTTGCGACGAAGCAATCTCCGAGGCGTTGTTTTATATAAAGGAACCTCTGATTAATTCGCAATAGCATGTCATTCTGAGCAAAGCGAAGAATCTCAACATCTATAAAATCAATAAGTTACGAGATTCTTCGGTCGCTACGCTTCCTCAGAATGACAGAAAAACATAATTAATCAGAGCTTCCTAAAGATGAAATTCCAACGCCACGCTCGCAATGACATGGACATGATGAACCCCGTAATCATACCGGAAAACTACAACTATATAGCCGTATTCCTCACCCTCGCCTGCAACCTGAAGTGCGAGTACTGCATAAACCGCTTCGGCATGGAAGGCTCCGCGAAAAAACACCTCTCAGGGGCGGAGTGGGTGGAGGGGCTCAACAGGGTCATATCCCGTGACGACCTCCCGTTGACGCTCCAGGGCGGGGAGCCGAGCCTCCACAGGGGGTTCATCCACATACTGAACAACATCAGGCCGGGGCTCAATATCGACATCCTTACGAACCTCCAGTTCGACTGCGACGAGTTCATACAAAAGATAGACCCGGAGAGGATAAAGAGAAAGGCCCCCTACGCCTCCATCCGCGTAAGCTACCACCCATCCGAAATGGCCCTTGAGCCTCTTGCGAGGAAGGTCTTGAGGCTCAAGGACGCGGGGTTCAGCATCGGGATATGGGGCGTCATGCACCCGTCGCAGGAAGACGATATCCTCAGGGCGCGGGAGTACTGCAGGAATCTCGGCATAGATTTTCGCCTGAAGGAATTCTTAGGCGAGTATCAGGGGAGGATGTACGGGACGCTCAAGTACGGGGGGGCGTGTGATAAAAATGGCGAGAGGACCGTGCTCTGCAAGACCACCGAGCTTATCATCGGGCCGGAGGGCGGTGTCTACAGGTGCCACAGCGACCTTTACGAGGGGAGAGCGCCGGTAGGCGATATCCTGGACCCTTCATTCAGGATAGAGGACGTATTCAGGGTATGCGATTATTACGGGCGGTGCAACCCGTGCGATATCAAGGTGAAGACCAACAGGTTCCAGGAGTCCGGCCATACGTCGGTGGAGATAAGGGAGCTTACGGACGCCTTAGGCAAGAATCCCCCCCTTTAGTCCTGTAGGGCGGGTTAGGTGTTAGCCGTAACCCGCCGGATGTCGGACAACCTATGGCGGGTTCAGGTTTGCAACCTGAACCCTGAATTTCGATCTGGCAACCACGAATCATTCGGGTTCAATCTGCAAGATTGAACCCGCCAGAGTCCGGGCATACGTCGGTGGAGATAAGGGAACCGACGCGCGCCTAACAAGCGGCGCCGTCCACCCATGTACATGCGCCGGCGCTTGTCCATGTAAGCGTGCTTTTGCCCGCGCCCGCGTTGGAATTGGATACGGTTATGGTGTAAGTGGAGGCCGCGGCAACGATGCTTACGGTATTGCCAGTGCTGGCTGAAAAAGGGAATGTGGAGGCCGCGCCGTCCAGGTAAGCCGTAGCCGGACCAGGACCGACCGAGGTTATCGGGGAGACGTAGGTCTGGTTGGTGATAAAATAGAACTCAAGCATGGAGGATGTATTCTTCGCGTCGGATACCATGCTCGCCCTGAAGGCCCTTTGCCTGTAGAGCGAAAACTGAGGTATGGCTATGGCCGCGAGGATGGCTATGATGGCCACGACTATCAAAAGCTCGACGAGGGTAAAACCTTCATTCCGGGGTTTATCAGTTTTAGAGGATATCCGCTTGAACATGGTTAAGGAACCTCTGATTAATTTGCAACCGCATGTCATTCCGAGCCCTTCGCTCTGTCATTCTGAGCGTAGCGAAGAATCTTGTTCTTTCGCTCAGTCCTGTAGGGCGGGTTAGGCGTAAGCCGTAAGCCGCCAGATGTCAGACGACCATTCGGCGGGTGTGACCTGCCCTACGCTTGCTTAAAAAAAAGAGAGGGCCTTTGTTCAAGGCCCTCTCTCTCAATCCACGCTCATCGCGCTTCATCAGACTGTTAAGCAGCAGCCGGCGTCAATACGCCCACACCGGAAATGATTGCCGTGTTTGTAGTGAGGCCCCATGAGACGGTGCCTGTAATCGTTATAGTGCCTGCCCCACCGGATGTGATCGTTGACGCGCATGTCGTTCCGGCGGAAGCCGTATAGCCGGCGGTGTATATCTCAGTGCAAGCGGCGGCTATTGTCCCGGACGGGTTGTCGGCGAAGTACGCCATCGCGGCGGTATACGCGTTCTTGGCGTCCGAGTTCAGCATCGCGACATAGCCCCTCTTCTTGTACGCCGAAAACTGCGGTATGGCTATGGCGGCCAATATCGCTATGATAGCCACGACTATCAAAAGCTCAACGAGCGTGAAGCCTTCCTCTCTCCCCTTGATCCTTGACATTGATTTCTGTAGAAACATTGCCTTCCTCCTTTTGTTTTTGTGGCTTCTTTAGTCGGTTTCGGATTTTTTCCCAAAAACTTGAATCGCCATTTATTGATTATTATAGTCTGCAAGGCCCGTGCCAACCACTGTTCTCATTATAAATCAATAGGTTAACTTGGCGGGTACTTTCCTGACAGGGTCTTGAGTGACGTTTTTTGTCACTTATTTGACGATTTCTGTCAGTCCTCATAGAAACCCCCTCTCCCCTTGCGGGAGTCCTGTAGGGCGGGTTAGGTGTTAGCCGTAACCCGCCGGATGTCAGACAACCATTCCAGTGCCGTCGGGAGTTTCCTCCTGACGGCGACTCGCGCCTCTGCTTAATAAGGCGGCAGGAGAAAACTCCTGCCGCCACAAAAACCCCCCTCTCCCCTTGCGGGAGAGGGTTGGGGTGAGGGGTAGCAGTTCAGTTTCACCCCCACCCTCCCCTCCCCCATCAAGGGGGAGAGTCTTTTCAGTCTTCCTCCAGCATGCCGTACTTACGGTTTCCACGCCATATATCATGGCTGTCATATCGGAGGGTCTTTTCATTCCTCCTCCGGCATGCCGTACTTACTGAGCTTGTACCTCATAGACCTGAACGTGAGGCCTAAAAGCTCGGCGGCGCGTTTCTTCACCCCGCCGGACTTCTTCAGCGCGTCCATTATCATCGCCTTCTCGAAGTCCTCGACCGTCTTTTCAAGGTCCATTCCGTGTTCCGGCACCTTTACCGCCGTGCCTTTGCCTCCATCCTGAGCGCCAGCGCGGGTATCGGCGCGGACTTCATGGGACTTTTCCCTCAGATAAGACGGCAGGCTTTCAGGGGTGATGACATCCTTTGTCTCAAGGGTTACCGCGCGTTCGATGACGTTCTCAAGCTCCCTCACGTTGCCGGAGTAGCCGTAATCCGCGAGGAGTTTCATCGCCTCCTCTGATATCTTTTTTATGTCCTTGCCGAGCGCGGCGTTGTACTTCTCCATGAAGTGCCTGGCGAGCGGCATGATATCCCCCTTGCGCTCCCGGAGCGGCGGTATGGCGATCCTGATGACGTTGAGCCTGTAGAACAGGTCTTCCCTGAACCTGTTGGCCTTGACCTCCGCCTCGACGTCCCGGTTGGAGGCCGCCACAAGCCTTATGTCTACCGATATGTCGGCAGTACCCCCCACCCTCCGGAACGTCCTCTCCTGGATGAACCTCAGGAGCTTTACCTGGAGGTGCAGGGGTAGCTCCGTTATCTCGTCAAGGAAGAGCGTCCCGCCGTCGGCCTGCTCAGCGAGCCCCGCCCTGGCGGCTACGGCCCCGGTGAAGGCCCCCTTCTGGTGGCCGAATAGCTCGCTCTCAAGGAGGTTCTCGGGGATGGCCCCGCAGTTCACGGCCACAAAGGGCCCGTCCTTCCTGTCGCTCTCAAGGTGTATGGCGCGCGCGACGAGCTCCTTGCCCGTCCCGCTCTCACCGGTTATGAATACGTTGGCCCTGGTCTTCGCCACGCTCATTATGAGGGAGTATATCTCGGCCATCCTCGGGCTTGTGCCTATGAGGTTGGAAAAGCCGAACCGGGTCTTCAGGTCCTGCTTTAAAAGCCTGTTCTCCTTTTCCAGGCTCTTGAGCTTCAAGGCCTTTTTTATGTTGAGCTTAATCTCGTCTATGTTGAAAGGCTTCGTGAAGTAATCGTAGGCGCCGGCCTTCATGGCCTCTATGGCCGTATCCACGGAGGCGTAGGCGGTTATCATTATGACGGTGTAATCAGGGTCAAGCTCCTTGAGGGCCTTGAGGAAATCGACCCCACCGAGCCCCGGCATCCTGACGTCCGTGATGACGAGGTCTACCCTGTTGTTCCTGCAATAATCGAGGGCCTCGGCGGCCGAGGCCATCGAGGCCGTGTCATAGCCTTCCTTCCCAAGCATTATCTCGAGGAACTCCCTCATGTTGGTCTCGTCGTCTACTATCAGTATCCTGTCTTTCCGCATGGTCCCCACTTCCGTCATCCGAAATCCCCCCGCTTCCCATTGCAATGCTTCGCAGCAATGGGAGCCCAGCCCTTTAGCAAAGGGGGGGAGAGGAGATTACGCCCTGACGCATGACTCCCCCTGGCGCGCGAGCGGCAGGGTTATCCTGAAGAGCGTGCCCGAGCCGGCCTTGCTCTTTACCTCTATCGCGCCTCCGTGGCTCTCCACTATCCTGTGGACTATGGCGAGGCCGAGCCCGGTGCCCGAGTCCTTGGTCGAGAAGAACGGGTCGAATATCCTGTTGATGTGCTCGGGCTTTATGCCGTGGCCGGTGTCGGCTACCGTTACCTCGACAAACGGGCCCTGGCCGGCCTCGGCCCCGGCTTGCGCGCCGCGGCCCGAGGCGGCCCCATCAACCGCGTGCGCCGATACGCTGACCCTGCCCCCCTCCCGCATCGCGTGGGCGGCGTTCAGGAAGAGGTTCCAGAATATCTGGCCGAGCTGGCGCGAGTTGCCCCGCACGAATATCTCCTTTTCCATGTCGCTCTCAAGCCTCAACGCGGCGGCGTCCGGGGAGTTCTTGAATAGCTCCATCGTCTCGCTTATCACCTGGTTCAAATCGACCATATCCGCGTTGCGTTGGGCCGGCTTCGCGAAGAGGAGAAAGTCCGTTATGAGGGAATTGAGCCTGTCGGTCTCGCGCGTGGCGATGTCCATGAGTCGCCTGTCCTCGGCGCTTAAGTTCAGGTCCTCCTTGAGGAGCTGTATCGAGCCGCTTATGGAGGCGAGCGGGTTCCGTATCTCGTGCGCTATGCCCACGGAAAGCTCACCGAGGGCCCGGAGCTTGTCGTCCCTCCTGATCCTCTCCTCCATCTCCTTGAGGCGCGTCAAGTCCTGGAATATCACTATGCGGGCCACGTCGCCTCCCTGCCCCCTCGATACCGTGAAGCCGAGGTACATCTCCTCCCCGCCCTTTTTCCTGAAAACCCTCTCTACCCTCGATTCAGGCTGGGGTATGGCCGCCCCCGTGGATATCATCTCCGGGAAGATGTCGTCCACGTGCCTGCCGTACACTTCCCTGATGGAGTAACCGGTCACGTTTTCCGCCTCCCTGTTGAATGAGGTTATCCTCATCCCGTCGTCCAGCGTCATTATGCCGCTGGTGATGTTCTCCACTATGTGCCTGTTGAGCCTGGAGAGCTTGTCGAGGTCCACCTCCCTCTCCTCGAGCGCCCTTTCAACCCTCGCCATCCTCTCGGCGAGATACCCGGTCAGATAGGCTATGGTGAAGAAGGCGAGGATATTGGAGGATACCGTGGTCAGCGCGTCTTCCCAGGCAAGGGCCGCGGCCTGGGGGTAAAAGGCCCTGTACTTCAACGGGAGCATGCCGTAGAGGTCCAAATCCACGAGCACGCCGAAGGATATGCTCGCCAGAGACGCCGCGAAGTACCCCCCTCTCCTGTTCAGGAGTATCGCGCCGCCTATGACCGCGAGCGGGTAGAGCGTCTGGAGATAGCTCTGCGTGGCGCCGGTGACATAGACTATGGCCGTTATGAGGGCCGTGTCAACGGCTATCTGGACGTATGAAAAGAGGCGGAGGTTCCTTACCCGCCTTATCAGGAGCGAATAGACTATGGTGAGCGACGCTATCGCTATCACGACGGCGTACAGGGGATGGAAGTTTATCTCCGAGTGCGTGGAAGTCCTGAGCTGGAACCACGAGCTTATCCCCAGGAAGGCGAGCGCGATGGCCACCCTCAGCACCATCATGGCCAGGAGCCTGGCCTGAAGCGGGTCTTTAGGCCCTGAGCGCGTCATCATTCGCTCAGCCCGAGGCCGCGCCGGCGAGAGAGAATATCGGCAGATAGAGCGCTATGACGAGTCCGCCGACGACTATGCCCAGGAACGCCATGAGCATCGGCTCTATGAGGGACGTGAGCGCGTCAACCGCCTCGTCCACCTCGTCCTCGTAAAAATCCGCGATCTTGGAGAGCATGGCGTCGAGCGCGCCCGTGGATTCACCGACGGCTATCATCTGCGTGACCATGCCCGGAAAGACCTTGGTCTCGATAAGCGGCTCCGCGAGGGTCTTTCCCTGGGAGAGGCTCGTGCGCGCCTTTATCACGGCCTCTTCTATAATTACGTTGCCCGCGGTCTTCGAGACTATCTCGAGGGCCTCGAGTATAGGCACGCCGCTCGATATCATGGTGCCGAGCGTCCTGGTGAACCTGGCCACGGCGGTCTTCCTGATGAGGTCGCCGAGGACCGGGAGTTTCAGGAATATGGCGTCCATGGCCCTGCGCCCCTTCTGGGTCTTGTAGATCCTGTTCAGGCCGAAGATGATTCCGCCGATGGAGCCTAAGATGAGGTACCAGTAGTGCTTGAGGCCGTTGCTCATGTTCACCACCATCTGGGTGGGGAGCGGCAGGGCCTTGCCGAAGCTTGAGAACATGTCCTGGAATATCGGCACCACCCATAACAGAAGCCCGGAGACGACCAGGCAGGCTATGATGATGACGGCGGTCGGATAGGTCATCGCGCTCTTTATCTTGCCCTTGAGCTTCTCGGACTTCTCGAGGAAGCCCGAGAGCCTGTTCAGTATCGTGTCGAGGATGCCGCCCACCTCTCCGGCGGCTATGAGGTTGACGTAGAGGTCGTCGAATACCTTCGGGTGCTTCCTCAGAGAGTCGGCGAATGTCGCCCCGCCCTCGACGGAGCCCTTTACGTCCAGGAGCGTCTTTTTGAACTCCGGGTTCTCCTGCTGGCTCGAGAGTATGTCGAGGCACTGAACGAGCGGCAGGCCCGCGTCTATCATGGTGGCGAACTGCCTGCTGAAGATGACTATCTCCTTTGTCTTCACCTTGCCGCCGAAAGAGGGCAGTTTTATGTCGCCGAGGGAAAACCCGGCCTTTTTCTGCGTGATGGACGTCGGCAGAACCTGCTGGCGTCTCAAGGCGGCCGTGGCCTGCGCGAGGCTCACAGCCTGTATCTCGCCCTTCTTGACCTCTCCGTCCGGCATCTTCGCGGTATATACGAAAGTAGTCATGGCTTACGTCGTCCTCCCTCCGGGAGTACCCGGCCTTAATATCCCGGCGCTCGACATCATCTGGCGGAGCTCGTCGGGCTCCTGGCTCCTGCCGAACGCCTCCTCTATCGTGATGAGCCTCCTTGTATACAGGCCCATCAGGCTCTGGTTCATCGTCTGCATGCTGAATTTCGCCTGCCCAACCTGCATCTGTGAGTATATCTGGTGTATCTTATTCTCCCTTATGAGGTTCCTTATGGCCGGGTTCGGGATCATCACCTCTATCGACGCGACCCTGCCCTTGCCGTCCAGGCGCGGCACGAGGAGCTGGGAGATGACCCCCTCGAGCACGAAGGATATCTGGGCCCTTACCTGCTGTTGCTGGTCGGCCGGGAAGACGTCTATCATCCTGTTTATCGTCTGGACGCAGGAGTTGGTGTGGAGGGTGGCCAGGCAGAGGTGCCCGGTCTCGGCGATGGTCAGGGCCGTCTCTATGGTCTCCATCTCCCTCAACTCCCCGAGGAGCACCACGTCGGGGTCCTGCCTGAGGATGTATTTCAGCGCCTTTTTGAATGCGAAGGTGTCGTAGCCGACCTCCCTCTGGTTTACAAGCGCGGCCTTGGAGTTATGCAGGTATTCTATGGGGTCTTCCACGGTGATGATGTGCTCGGCCCGCTCGGTGTTTATCTTGTCTATCATCGAGGCGAGCGTGGTGGACTTTCCGCTCCCCGTAGGCCCGGTCACCAACACAAGCCCGCGCGGCTTGTTGGCAAGCTCTTCCACTACCGGAGGCAGTCCCAACTCCTGGAAAGTATTTATCTTGAACGGGATGGTCCTGAAAACCCCGGCTACGGTGCCCCTCTGCACGAAGAGGTTGCCCCTGAAACGGCTGAGGCCCTTGAGCCCGAAGGAGAAGTCGAGCTCGTTCTCCTCCTCGAACTTGTGCTTCTGGACGTCGGTCAGGATGGAGTAGCAGAGCTGCTTGGACTCCACCCCCGTTAACGGCTGGGTGCTCATCACGGTGAGCTTGCCGTTGACCCTGACCCTCGGGGGAGAGCCCACGGAGACGTGGAGGTCCGACCCCCCCTGGTCTATCATAATCCTCAATAGTTCCTGGAGGTTGTACTTTGGACTTGTACCGCCTTCAACAGCCATCGCCCCTCCATGTATTATGCGGTTAGGCTACTATAATACATCGGATTTCCCACTGAAATCTTAACCCGATATCGAATTTGACATAAGGACTAAAGTTACAGAGCCGTGAAATAACCTGCCTCCTGCCGGGTGGGTCGGAATGTTTCGGAGTGCGCGGACTTAAACCACGCTAATCGGCCATCGTGACCCTCAATATCTCTTCTATGGTGGTGACCCCCTCCATGACCTTGGTTATCCCGCTCATCCTCAGGGACTTCATGCCGTCCTTTATCGCGGCCCTCTTTATCTCGGCGGCCGAGGCCCCGTTCAGGACAAGCTCCTTTATCGGCTCGGTGAACGGCATCACCTCGTAGAGCGCTATCCTGCCTTTGTAACCAGATCCCCCGCACGTGGCGCATCCGTTGCCCTTATAGACCTCCGTGTTCTTTGCGTTTTGCGTGGGGACGCCAAGGTCCATGAGCACCTTCTCGGCAATGGGCGTCCTTACCTTGCAGTCCTTGCATATCTTGCGGGCGAGCCTTTGAGCGAGTATAAGGTTGCAGGCCGAAGAGACCAGGAATGGCTCTATGCCCATGTTCAGAAGCCTGTTGACGGTTGACGGGGCGTCGTTGGTATGGAGCGTGGAGAGCACCAGGTGGCCGGTAAGGGCGGCCTTTATCGCTATCTCGGCCGTCTCATAGTCCCTCACCTCCCCGACCATTATTATATCGGGGTCCTGCCGCAAAAAGCTCCTCAGCGCCGCGGCGAAGTTGAGCCCTATCTCCTCGTGCATCTGGACCTGGTTTATGCCCATGAGGTTGAATTCCACCGGGTCTTCGGCGGTTGAGATGTTGTCGCTTATCTTGTTGAGCTCGGAGAGGGCCGAGTAAAGCGTCGTGGTCTTTCCGCTTCCGGTAGGCCCGGTCACCAGGACTATCCCCCACGGCTTGTGTATGGCCGCCATGAAGTTCTTGAGGGCCGTCTCCTCGAAGCCGAGCTTCGTCATATCGAGCTGGAGGTTGCTCTTGTCCAGGAGCCTCATACAGACCTTCTCGCCGAAGAGCGTGGGGAGGACGGAGACCCTGTAGTCCATCTCCTTGTTCTTGGCGAGCTTGAGCTTTATCCTGCCGTCCTGCGGGAGCCTCCTTTCGGCTATGTCGAGGTTGCTCATTATCTTGATCCTCGACACTATGGCGTTCTTGAGCTTCATGGGCGGCTTCATGACCTCTGAAAGCACTCCGTCGACCCTGTAGCGCACCCTGAACGACTTCTCGTAAGGCTCTATGTGAATATCGCTCGCACCCCTTTTGATGGCGTCGGTCAGTATCAGGTTGACGAGCTTTACTACCGGGGCGTCCTCGACCGCCTTCTTCAGGTCCATCAAGTCTACATCATCTTCCTCCTTGACGACCTCCATCTCGCCCTCGTCGAACTCGTTGAGTACCCCCTCAAGCCCCAGGTCCGGGGCCTCGTAGAGCTTGTCTATGGTCGACTTTATCGCGGCGTCCGAGGCCACGAGCGGCTCGACGTTGTACCCGGTAAGGAACTTTATGTCGTCTATGGCGAATATGTTCGAGGGGTCCGACATCGCAACGACGAGCGTCGAGCCGGTGCGGCTTACCGGGAGTATCTGATACTTCTGGGCGACGTCTTCTGGGATGAGCTTCAAGACCTCGGAGTCTATATCCTGGGCCATGAGGTCTATGGTGGGTATTCCGTACTGCCTGCTCAGAAAGGCCGTCAGGTTCTCTTCCGAGATATAGCCGAGCTTGGTAAGGTTGTATCCGAGCCTGCCGCCGCTTTTTTTCTGCTCCTCCAGGGCGTTCTTAAGCTGCTCGTGCGTGATGAGTTTCTCTCTTACTAAAAGCTCGCCTATCCTGTCGGTCATCTGGTATTCCGCCGTAGGTGACAAAAATTGTCCCTC
>JACRNN010000023.1:12208-22615 GCA_016234955.1 Deltaproteobacteria bacterium
GCGAAATCTTTAGCTGTATTTTCTTGCAGTCTTGACAATTTCCTCCGCAAAGAACGGTTTTCTTATGGAAAGGTCTATCATCCCTTCCCTCACGCCATCGTAGATGGTCCTGTCCGCGTCCTTGAAATATCCGGTAAATAAGACGACCCTGGCGTCCTGGTTGAACTTTCTTATCTGCCTGTAGGTCTCAAGCCCGTTCATCCCGGACATCACCATGTCCATGAATATCAAGGAGTACCGGAAATGTCTCACCTCCTCGACGGCCTCTTTGCCGCTTGTGACGTATTTCGCCTCATATCCCGCGTCCTTGAGCATCTCGGACATGCCTATCCCTACCGTCTCCTCGTCATCGACGATGAGTATCCTCTTATCAATTTCAGCCGCTGACATTCTATCCCCGGCCCTCCCTTTCATTTCGTCGGTTCCGCTCCGTACTTAAGACGCCGGGGGTGGTGGAGAGGGGCAGGAATATCCTGAACGCGGCGCCCTCATCGGGTCTGCTCTCGACCTCTATCCTGCCTCCGTGCGCGTTTATGAATATCCTGCCCGTCCCCCGCATTGCGTCCCGCGCGTTCTTGATTATATTGAGCATCACTTCCATTATCTGCCCCTTGTTGCCTGTTATCCTGGGGAGGTCGGGGTCGAAGTCCTCGTGTATCTCTATGGAGCTCGTCTTCAATTCGGAGATGAAGAGCGTGAGAGTCGCCCTTATCGACTCGTTAAGGAACATCGGCTCGTAGACGCCCCTGGAGGGCCGCGCGTACGTCATCATGTCCACTATTATGTACTTCGAACGCACGGCGGCGTCCTTTACCTTCTCCAGCATGAAGCGGTTCGGGTCGTCGGCCCCTATCCTGCCGAGGAGCACCTCGGTTATGCTCAGGATGCCGGCCAGCGGGCTGTTCAGCTCGTGGGCTATGGACGCCCCCATTTCGCCGAGCGAGATGAGCTTGGCCGACTCCACGAACATCTGCTCGGAGTCCTGGAGCCTCTTGTACGCGCCCTCGAGGTCAGAGAGGGACTTATTGAGCTTGGTCGTCCTCTCCTTTACGGTATCCTCAAGCTCCTCTATATGCCTTCTTATGGCCTCCTCAAACCCTTTCCTTTCAGAGAGGTCCCTCCATATCTCCTGTATGTACTTCTTCCCGTTAAGCTCCATGACCGAAGCGCCTATCTCAACGGGCACGGTAAACCCGTCCTTTTTTATCAGTACCGCGCCGTAGAGGTACCCCTTCCCGTCATGATGCCACCTCTTGAATACCTCCATGTACTCCGGGAGCTTATCCGGCGGGAATATGTCCTCCATGCGCATCTTCAGTAATTCTTCCCTGGAGTATCCCGTAAGGTTTTCGGCGGCCGGGTTGGCCTCTACGAACCTCTTTGTCCCACAGTCCTTTAAGACTATCGCGTCTGCGGCCATCTGCACGAGCATGGAATGCTTCTCGTTCAGTTCCCTGAGGTCGGTTGTGGCGGTATGGAGGGAGGCGGCCATGCGGTCGAACGCCAGGCCCACGTCCTCCATCTCATCGCCGGTGCGGATGCCCACCCTGTGGGAAAGATCCCCGGCGGCTATCGCGTCCACCCCCCTTTCAAGCACCTCAAGTGGCTCTACCAGCCTCCTGTGCACCGTTAAAAGCACCGCTCCGGATGTGAAGACGAAGATAAAGACGCCCCATAAAAACGACCTTTGCCAGTGCCTGGATATGTCGGCGGCGTATCTCTTGAGAGAGACGGTGACTGAAACGACCCCGGCGACGTCATTGCCGCCTCCTATATGGCAGCCACGGCACTCCTCCTTGATAAAAAAGGGCATTGCAAAACTCGCCGAACTGTAGACAGAACCTCTTTTTCCGGCCGAGCCGGACGCCTTGCCCTCGAGGGCGGCCCTCTCCATCTCGTTCCGGGGGAGTTCATCCTCCTCGATGCCGTACTGCATGTCGATAGAACGCCCATGTACGAACCTTACGTCCTCAACCCCCTCCATCCTCCTGAACCGCTCGATAACGGCCTTGCTCTCTTCCCTTGCCCCGCCGCGCCTCATGGATTCGTAGAGCTGATCGAAAACGGTCTCGCACAGCCTGCGGGCGTCGTTTATCCCGATGCTCCATAGGAGTTCCTCGTTCGACCTGTAGTCATAATAGAGGAAGACGGCCATACCCATCAGTAGTATGCCGCCTATGTAGAGGTTGAACCTGCGTGATAGTTTAAGCCTCATTTACGCATCGGTTTGCGGCGGATGGCGGGCGCGAGGCCCGCAAGCATCACCGCGGCGTCAAGTGGTAATATATTCCAAAACCAAATATTGCCGCGTGCTGTCCAGGATGGAAACCGGGGTTGAAAAACGTGATGTGCGCTATGAAGGGGATCGCGGCTTACAGCCGCTCTCGGGGGCTGTGTTTTTGCAGTTGGCGTGCTTTAGCAGGTTGTTGAAAAACCCTCGCGTCCGTTCAGGCTGTTCAAAAAGCTCCCGACCCACGCCACTTGGCGTGGGTGGACCGAAGGCGTCGAGAAGCGAGGAATGAGGCGTATTTTGTCCATACGCCGTAGCAGAGCGACGATGACAACGCAGTAGATGGACTTTTTCAACAGCCTGTTAGGGCTGGTGATCACCCTGCTTTGAATATGCATAGCGAGCGCATTCCCCGCTAGCCAAGCTGCGGGGTCAAGCGAGCGAATAGAAATTGTTTCCTTACATATCGAAGATTCCCCGCGGAAAAGCCGCGGGGAGCTTCAACACACCCTCCGCTTACGGAGGAGATCGCTTAATCTTAGCTGTATTTCCAAGGTTTGTCAATCGCCGGGGAACGAATAATCCTTGAAAAACCTTACGAAATAATCAATACCCGACCAGACGGTGAGTATGAAGCTCGGGTAGAGGAGCAGATACCCTATCATGTGAAAATCCACGCCGAAGAAGGGGTAGTGGATTATGAGCGGCACGAGGCAGACTATCTGCGAGACCGTCTTGAATTTTCCGAGGCGGCTCGCCTGTATCACGACCCCCGCGTTTGACGCTATGGCCCTCAGCCCTGTTACCGCCATCTCCCTGCCTATCATGAGGGCTACCATCCAGGCGGGGACCCTCCCTAACGGTATGAGCATGATAAAGGCCGTGGTTATCAAGAGCTTGTCGGCGAGCGGGTCGAGGAACTTGCCGAGCGTAGTGACTATCCCCCTCTTCCTGGCGAGATACCCGTCGAGCCAGTCCGTGGCGCAGACAAGCGAGAATACTATGGCCGCGGCCACGCTCAACCCCTCGCCCTGATAATGGAGCATGACCACGAGCACGGGCGCCATGCATATCCTTATGATGGAGAGCCGGTTAGGTAGATTGAGACTGCTCGCGCCTGAGTTTGTCCGCATAGTTGGATTTCGACAAAAATACCACCGCCGCCGCTTGCCGCCGCTTTCGCTATAGACCAGCGCGGGGGTGTCGTTTGGTTGTCCTGTTGTTTTATTGAAATTGGAATCCGGGCTGTTAAACCTGCCACGCGGCCAGCGCGGACGCTTGAAGATTCCCCGCTACAAGCCGCGGGAATCTTCGACATATATGGAATATCTATTTCTATTCGCTCGCTTGACACCGCGGCAAGCCGCGGGCCTCGCGCTCGCTATGCATGTTCATAACTCAGATTATCACCACCATCGGACCGGCCGGATGGCTCTATTCAGACCTTATCAACGCCGGAATGCGGGCATGGACGCGCAAGATGGCCATTACTCGCCCTTGTAAACACTGTAATAATAAAGGACCTTCTTGACATAGGACTGCGTCTCTGAATACGGGGGGACCTTGTTTCCGTGCCTCTGCACCGCGTTCTCCCCGGCGTTGTAGGCCGCCACCGCAAGAGGGACGTTCCAGTTGAACATCTTCAGGAGCCTGCTGAAGTAGCGTATCCCGCCCTCGACGTTATCCTCAGGGTCGTGGACGTCCTTTACCCCCATGAGCCTGGAGGTCTCCGGCATAAGCTGCATAAGCCCCCTGGCCCCCTTGCTGGAGACCGCCCCGGCGTCGAAATCCGATTCGGCCTTCACTATCGCCTTTACGAGCTTCGGGTCTATGCCGTACCTGGAGGCCGTGTCCCGGATTATCACGTCGTAATCCCTAATCGAGGTCCGGGACAGACTGGCCGGTATCCTCGGCCCCTTCCTCTCGTTCATCATCCACCTGTACTTCGACGACGTAGGGACGTTCGTGATGTGTATCACCCCTTCCTCGTCGACATACCTGTAGAAATCCGCGCAGGCGTAATCATACGCCAGACATACGATTATAACACAAAAAATGTACGGGAGGATCTTTTTGAGGCCGCCTGCGGAAAAAAACGAAACGTCTCCGAAATGTAAGGGACCAATCCTTTTCATATTCGCCAGCCATGCATTTTCATTTTTTTAACGTTCTGAAGGCCCTGAGGTTTCCATCACATGGAGGTTTCACCCTGCAACCAAACTCCTTTATCCATCGCGGCAGGACAGTCCTCAAAGGATCATGCGGCCGGTATGAGAGGCACAGGATGAGCGGATCCCTGTGTAAAGTCTACAACGCCGCAATGAAAAGGGCAAGAATTTTTGTCACAATACGAATTGACAATGAGGCCGACTTGTCATAATCTTTCTTGTCACAATACGAATTGACAATGAGGCCGACTTGTCATAATCTTTCATTACCCACCTGTTTTATCGTCAAAAAGCCTGTCGGTTTAAACCTTTTTTTATCGGAAAGGAGCGTCTTTTTGGAAATAAGGTCAGATTTTCTGGTAATAGGCAGCGGCATAGGGGGCTTGAGCTTCGCGCTCAAGGCGGCCAAAGCCGGCACCGTGGCTCTCATCACGAAGAGGAACATCCGTGAGTCCGCCACGTACTACGCCCAGGGGGGCATAGCCTCGGTGTCGAGCAAGGAAGACTCCTTCGACGCCCACATAAAGGACACCCTTGACGCCGGGGCCGGGCTCTGCCACCGCGACATGGTGGAACTCGTAGTGAGGAACGCTCCAGCGAAGATAAACGAGCTGACGCAACTCGGCGTCAAATTCAGCATGAAGGCAGCGGAGGGCGCGGGCCCGGAGCTCGACCTCGGCAAGGAAGGCGGGCACTCGAAGAGGCGGATAGTCCATGCGCAGGACCTGACCGGCAAGGCCGTGGAAGAGGCGCTCGTGGATAACGTCAGGAGCCACAAGAACATAACCGTCTACGAAAACCACATAGCCGTGGACCTGATAACGCACTCCAAGTTCGTCGAGGCGACGGCGCAGGAGACCGTCTGGGGCGCTTACGTGCTCGACAAGAAGACCGGGGAGATACATACGTTCCTCGCCAGGGCCACAATAGCGGCCACAGGCGGGGCCGGCAAGGTCTATCTTTTCACGAGCAACCCGGACGTGGCCACCGGCGACGGCATAGCGATGTCGTACAGGGCCGGGGCCACGGTAGCCAATATGGAGTTCATACAGTTCCACCCCACGTGCCTCTACCACTCCAGGGCCAAGAGCTTCCTCATCTCCGAGGCCCTCAGGGGCGAAGGCGGGGTCTTGAGGCTCAAGGACGGCACCCCGTTCATGAAGAAATACCACCCGATGGCGGATCTCGCGCCCAGGGACATAGTGGCGAGGACCATAGACCTGGAGCTTAAAAAGAGCGGGGACGACTGCGTCTATCTCGACATCAGCCACAGGGACGCGGGTTTCATAAAGGAGCGCTTCCCTAACATCCACGAAAAATGCCTCGAGTTCGGGATAGACATGACCGCGGCCCCGATACCGGTGGTGCCGGCGGCCCACTATATCTGCGGGGGGGTGGTCACGGACAGCGACGGCGCCACCACGATAAGGCGGCTCTACGCCATAGGGGAGGCCGCCTGCACGGGGCTGCACGGCGCGAACCGGCTCGCCTCCAACTCGCTCCTTGAAGCCCTTGTACTCGCCGACAGGGCCTCTATCCATGCCGTAGACCTCGTGACAAAGGCCCCCGTGGAGATACCCCCTATCCCGCCATGGGAGACGAGGGGGGCGGTAGTGAGCGACGAGGCCGTCGTGATAAGCCAGAACTGGGACGAGATAAGACGCTTCATGTGGAACTACGTCGGCATAGTGCGGTCGGACAAGAGGCTTGAGAGGGCGCGCAGGAGGATAAATCTCCTCAAGCACGAGATAAACGAGTACTACTGGGACTTCAAGGTAACGGGCAACCTCGTGGAGCTGAGGAACATCGCGACCGTGGCCGAGCTCATCATCCGCTCGGCCACGCTCAGAAAAGAATCCAGGGGGCTTCACTACAACATCGACTACCCTGAGAGGGACGACGTCAACTTCCTGAAGGATACGCTCCTGAAGATCGGCGCGTAAGGCAACGGTAATCTACCAGGCCGCTGAAAAACTCGATTTGTCGTCTTTGCGAGCGTAGCGAAGCAATCTCATCTTTAGGAGAATCAAACACTTAGAGATTGCTTCGTCGCAAAAAAATGCTTCTCGCAATGACAATGCGGGGTTTTTCCGCAACCTGTTACAGATTCAGAGCCGGCCTTTTGCGTAGGAATAGCAAGTCAGCCCCTCACCATCGGCTTCAGCCGATGGTGAGGGGCTGACTTAAAGAATATTTAACGGTCGGGTTTTGGGGATTCATAAAGTGTAAAGTTTTTTACACTCATATTTGACCGTAAATCAATGTTTCCTTATAAAACAATAGGTTATGATAAAATTATTGTGTAAAAAATCCGACACCATTTGTATCTTTTTCGCTCCTACGCCTTCACCTGCGCCTTCTGGGCCGGGTGGAACTTTATCAACACCGTCGTTCCCCTGCCCTTCTCGCTCTCCACCTCTATCTCGGCGCCGTGGTCCTGGATGATCCTGTAGCTTATCGTAAGGCCCATTCCGGCCCCCTCGAACTTGGAGGTCTGGAACGGGTTGAATATCTTCCTTATCTCATCCTGGCTTATGCCCGTCTTCCTTATCTCATCCTGGCTTATGCCCGCCCCCGTGTCCGTTATCTTCAAGGCGAGCGTCCTGGCGTCAAGCGGGTAGGTCTCTATCCTTATCCCGCCCTTTTTTTCTATGGCCTCGACGGAGTTGTGGAGGATGTTGAAGAGAGCTATCCTCAGGTTCCCCGCGTCCATGTCTATGGGCGGCGGTTCCGGCATGAGGCTGGCCTCTATGGAGATATCCTTGCCTGTGCCGTCGATGATCTCTTTTATGTCGATGACGGCGCCCTTTACCACCCTGTTTATATCGTCCCTGGAAAGGGTGGAGACCAGTATCGTCTTGTACTCGTCTATCCGCAGGAGCATCCTCTCGAGCCGCTCGACGTACTTTATTATCCTCTGCGCGTAGCCCTTGTGCTGCTCGTCCTCCTCATGCTCATAGAGCCTCCTGGCCATGCCGCCTATGGCCATGAGCGGGTTCCTTATCTCGTGGGCTATGCCGTCGACCATCTCGCCGAGCGCGGCCATCTTCTCGGTCTCGCGCAGCTTCGTCTGCAGGGCCCTCATCCTCAAAAGGGATTTGACCCTCGCCGCGACCTCTTGGAGGCTGTAGGGCTTGCTGATGTAGTCCTCGGCCCCGACCTCGAACCCCAGCACCTTGCTCTCTATCTCGGTCCTGCCGGTGAGCATCACTACCGGTATGTACCTCGTCTCCTCCCGCGACTTGAGCCTCCTGAGCGCCTCATAGCCGTCCATCATCGGCATCATCACGTCCATCAGCACAAGGTCCGGCTTGAACGTATCGGCCTTTTCAAGGGCCTCCACGCCGTTTGCGGCCTTTTCGACCTCGAAGCCCTCCCTCTCAAGCTTCACGGAAAGAAGCACCTGGTTCTGCTCGTCGTCGTCTACTACAAGTATCCTCGGCTTCATCTTCCGCTCTTGCCCCGCTCCTTTCTCGCAATGACGCCATCCCTTATCTTCTCGTACGACTTGACCTTATCGTTATTGCCGGTCTTCTTATATACCTGGATTATCTTATACAGCCTCGCCAGTGCGTCATCCAGGTGCCCGGCATTGAGGCTGACGACGAAGGACCTCTCATACAGAAAGGCCGCCTTCTCCGGTTGCCCGGAGGCAAGCTCGAGCTCGGCCATGCTCTCGAGGTCGTCCGCTATCCGCGCCGAGTCCCCGACAGCGGAGTCGTTCGTGTAAGCCTCGTCGTAGAGCTTTTTGGCCTCCGCTATCTTCCCCCTGGCCTCGCTTATCAGCGCCATCTGCCTCAGGGTGTTGGCGACCTCCTGTTTGTTCTCAACGGAGCTGTTCCATTCGTACGCCTGTTTGAGTATCCCCATGGCCTCTTCCAGCTTACCGGTGTCTATGTATATGCGGGCCTTGAGGTTGAGCTTGGAGCCGGACCTGGTCCCCAACCTCGAATCTATCTCAAGCGACCTCTCTATCTCCGTCAGGGCCTTGTGCAGGTCCCCCTGGATATAGCGGACCTTTGCCAGGGACGCGAGCGCCGCGGAAAGGTACGCCTCCTCTTTTTCCCCGGCGGCGAGGCTGACGGCCTCGCTCAGGTGCGTCTCCGCGCCCTTGACGTCATTCAGCGCGATGTAGACCCTGCCGATATTTATGAGGTCCTTGACCTCACCAGCCCTGTTATCCACGCTCCTGTTCAACGTGAGGGCCTGTGTGAAGTACTCGATGGCCTTCCTGTAATCCTCGCTCTCCAGGGCCTCGAAGCCTGCCCTGGCCGCCTCGGCGGCCTTTCTTTCGGTATAGGAACGCTGCGCCGCCGTGGGCCCGGCGGCGCATCCGGCAACGAACAACGCCATAAAGGTCAGTAGCAGGAACGCGGCGGAATTTTCACGGATGAGGGCCTTCATCTGACCTCCTTTTCAAGATATAACTGTCAAAAGGGACGAGCTCGGGCTCCTTGACCGGGGGGAGGAGCAGCCTCAACGGCCAGCTCTGCTTCAAGCCCTTTACGGTCGAGTTGGTCTCCTTGATGGTATCCTGGGCGTCCATGAGGATAGACCTTATCCTCGGCCCCTCGCCGGAGATCGAGTCCGTCAGGGCCCTTACGTTCTCTAATATCCTGTCGGCATTGGACACGGCCCCCGGCAGCTTCGCGGCAACGGCCCCGGTATCGGCGACGATACCCTCGACCTTATCCATCACGGGGTTGAGCCTCGCGGCGGCTCCGTCGAGGCTCTTCAATGTCCTATCGGCGTTGTCAAGGACGTTCGAGCCCTTGACGTTCATATTGTTAATCAGCCTGTCCGCGTCCTTTATCGCAACGTCCATCGATCTTTTCGTGTCCTTGAGCCCTCCCGTCAGCTCCCTGATGTTACGGAGGGACGCCTTTATGTCCCCCTCCGGGTCGTTGGCGTAGTGTATTATCTCCTTTACCTCTTTCAAGACCGGCTTCGCCTCGTTTATGAGGTCTTCTATGCCCGGGGTCTTTTCGTACCTGATGGAGGCGCCGTCCTTGAGCATCTCCTCGGCAGCGCTCCCGACCGTGACCTCGACCGACGACTCACCTATGAAACCCTCCTTGGACAGCCGCGCCACGGAATCTTTCCTCAGCCAATTCTCGTACTTCCTGTTTATCTCGACGGTGACCCTCACTCCGGCGTCCTGCGTGAGCTCGGTCTTTTTAACCCTGCCTATCTTGAAGCCCGAGAGTTTGACCGGCATCCCCTCCACAAAACCGGCGCCGCTCGGCGTGACGAAATGTATCCGGATCTTCTTCGTAAAGAGGTCCCTCTCCATCCCGACCGCCGCTATGACGGCGATAATGCCGAGCACGGCCAGGGCCGCCATTACGCCTACCTTCAACTCAAGGAGCCTGAACCTCGGATCTTTCTGTTCTATCTCCATCTGCCTTCCGTTTACGGCATGGTGCGCTCAACCACGGCCCGCGCCTGCCCTTGAAGCGCCCCTGCGCCAAGGCCGCCGGCCCGGCGCCAGTTATGCTTCTTTAAACCCGCGCCCTTCTATCCTTACGACCCTGTCCGGCTTGAAAAATGCCGCCTCCGACTCGTCATCCGCCGTCAGGACGAGGAGCCTTCCAGGGGAGGCGCCGTGGTATCCGGCAAGGACCGTGGAGAGCCTCTCTTTTTCAGGACCCGCAAGCCCTTCGGAGAAGCCCTCGCATACGACTATATCGGGCTCCATCGAGATGGCCCGCGCCACGCAGACCTCTTTCTTCGCGTACGGGGGCAGCGGGCCGGGCAGCGCCCATGGGTCCCCCCTGTAGCCGACTATGTCGAGCAGCTTGAAGGCCCGCTCCATGGACTCGCGGTATGCAAGCCCGGAGTGGTAGATGAGCGGCAGGGCCGCGTTCTCCACGACCTTGAGGTTGCTTATGAGGATATTGTCCCCGAGTATGAACCCGATCCTCTTTCGCAGGCCGTTGAGTTCGCTCCCCTTGAGCCCCGTGATATCCTTCCCGAAAAGGAGCACCGTGCCCCGAACGGGCCTCTCTA
>JACRNN010000178.1 GCA_016234955.1 Deltaproteobacteria bacterium
AGGTGGGGCAGGGACAACAAGCTCTTCTTCGACTCAAAGGACGTCCAGTTCAACGCCTTCATCTTCCAGAGGCTCGACACCGGAAAGGCCGTCAGGGCCGCCTACAACCCCCAGGCCCTTTCGGGCGACATGAGGATGAACGACCTCATGCCGCTTGTGTTGAGGTCCATGGCCTCAAAGGAGCAGAAAGAGCTCTTCTTCTCCCTCTGGCAGGGCAACGTCGAGAAGATACTCCTTGAGGACGAAAGGTTCCCCGGCCTCTTTGAGGTGGAGGAGCTGAAGGACTTCAAATTCCCCGACCATCTGTTAAATGAACAGGTTTATTGAAGGGAAAATTCGTGTATAAAATTACCCGCAAGGAGGCGCCATGCCTATAGGCATGACCCTGACAAAGTTCCTTCTCGAAGAACAGAGAAAATATCCGGGTTCCTCCGGGAATTTCACGGGCCTTTTCTCCGACCTTGTGGTTGCGGCCAAGGTCATCTCCAGAGAGGTCAACAGGGCGGGCCTCATCGACATACTCGGCGCCACAGGCTCAAAGAACATCCACGGCGAAGAGGTCCAGAAGCTCGACGAGTTCGCCAACAACGCCGTCATAAAGACCATGGAGCACGGAGGCCACCTCGCGGCCATGGCCTCGGAGGAGATGGACGATATCATAACCATCCACAGCCATTACCCGAAGGGCAGATACCTCCTGCTTTTCGACCCGCTCGACGGCTCGTCGAACATCGACGTCAACGTCTGCGTAGGCACGCCCTCCGGACGGGGATGCGACGGAAGCCGATTTCCTGAAGCCCGGCGTGGAGCAGGCCGCGGCCGGCTACATCCTCTACGGCTCGAGCACGATGTTCGTCTACACCACCGGCCACGGCGTGCACGGCTTCACGCTCGACCCCGGGGTAGGGGAGTTCATCCTTTCGCACGAGGACATAACGGTCCCGGAGCGGGGCGGCATCTACAGCATAAACGAGGCCAACAACAAGCACTGGTACCCCGGCACAAGCCTCTACATAGAAAAACTCAAGTCCGCGGACAAGCCCTGCACCGCCAGGTACATCGGCTCGCTCGTGGCGGACTTCCACCGCAACCTGCTCAAGGGAGGGGTCTTCCTCTACCCCTCGGACCGGAAGTCAAAGAACGGGAAACTCCGCCTCCTTTACGAGGCGAACCCGCTCTCCTTCATCGCCGAGCAGGCCGGAGGGCGCGCCTCCACCGGCGATGGCAGGGTGCTCGACGTCGTCCCGACCGAACTCCACCAGAGGACCCCGCTTATAATCGGGAGCAGGCTCGACGTTGAGGAGGCCGAGGGCTTCTGGAAGCGCCAGGAGGCGAAGCCGCCCCTCGACCTTCATCCGTGAAACGGGGCATTTCTACCTGAAGCTGATGGGCGACCTCTCTTGAAGCTCCCCGCTGGCCTAAGCCGCGGGGAATCTTCGATATGTAAGGAAACAATTTCTATTCGCTCGCTTGACCCCGCAGCTTGGGGCTGGGGAATGCGCTCGCTATGCATATTCAAACGACTACTTGCCTATGCAAAACCCGGAGAATATCCTGTCGAGTATATCTTCGGTCGTCGTCTCTCCGGTTATCTCGCCGAGCCTGTCTACGGAGTGTCTCAGGTCCGTTGCGATAAACTCCCTTGGCAGCCCCTCCTTGAGGGCCGTCCCCGCCCTCCATACGCCCTCAAGGGCCTTTGCAAGCGCATCCCTCTGCCTAACGGTCGCCACAAGCTCCCCGGGGGGCGCGTCCAGACCGGCCCCGTAAGGGCGCCCCGTGGACTCTTCGTAGATGGCGTCCTTGAGCTCCTCTATGCCGGTTGAGCCGAGGGCCGAGATGAACATCACCTTTTGACCGCCGAACGCCCCCTCCACGTCGAGCCGGCCAGGGACAAGGTCTATCTTGTTAGCCGCCACTATGACCTTCTTATTTTCTATCGACTTCAATATCCCCATGTCTTCATCAAAAGAGCCGGACGAGACGTCGATCACAAGGAGTATAAGCTCCGCTGTCTCTATCCTCTCCCTGGCGAGCCTCACGCCGATGGACTCCACGTGGTCGTCGGTATCCCTCAGCCCGGCGGTGTCCATGAGCCTTATGGGGACGCCCCTCAGGTTTATCACCTCTTCTATTACGTCGCGCGTCGTGCCGGGGTGCGGGGTAACTATGGCCCTCTCCTGCTTGAGAAGGATATTCAAGAGGCTCGATTTGCCGACGTTGGGCCTGCCCAGTATCAAGACCCTCACGCCGTCCCTTATCGCCCGGCCCTCCTCGTAGGTGGCCAAAAGCCTCTCTATCCGCCCCCCGGCCTCCGCCAGCCCCTGCTCGATGGCCTCTGACATAAGCCCCTCTACCTCGTCCTCGGGGAAGTCGAGCTCCGCCTCCAGGTTGACGAGGAGGTCCAATAGCGCCTCCTTTATCTCTCCCACCCTCCGCGAAAAGGCCTTGTCGAGCCTGCCCCTGGCCGCCTGGAGGGAGACCTCCGTCTGCGCCCTTATCAGGTCTATCACCGCCTCGGCCTGCGCCAGGTCGAGCTTCCCGTTCAAAAAGGCCTGCCTGGTGAACTCCCCCGGCCCGGCCATACGCGCCCCGCCTTTGATAGCGGCCTCCAGGGTCTTTCTCAATACGAGCGTCCCGCCGTGGCAGTGTATCTCCACCACGTCCGCGCCGGTATAAGACCTCGGCCCCTTCATAAAGACCATGAAACCGTCGTCTATCGTCTTTTTTTCCCGGGGGTCGAATACCGTCCCGTAATACATCCGCCTCTCTTCAACGGCCGCGACATTGCCTTTGATGGTAAAGAGCTTCAAGGCCGTATCGAGGGCCTCCGGGCCGCTTATCCTCACTATCCCTATGCCGCCTTCGCCTATCGGGGTTGAAACCGCCGCTATGGTGTCGTAATTGGCCATGGCCGTGTAATGTGAGGCGCGTGTGGGCAGAGGGGGCGTCAATGGACCCGCCCCCGGCAAGCCGGGCGGGGGGAAGAGTCGAAAAACGTTAAAATTCTCCGCAGCAAGCTGTGGAGAATTTTCAAGTAAGGAATTTATCGTTTGTAATTCGCTCGCTCCTCCCCAAAGCCAAGCCGCGGGTAATCCGCTCGCTATGCTTGTTGAAACTCCCCCGGAGCAAGCTCCGGGGAATTATACCGCAGGAAACATTGAAACACGCCCTGTTTTGTCAGGCCTTTGCCGGCATCCTGTTTATGTAGTACTGCTGGGCTATGGTAAGGGCGTTATTAACAAGCCAGTATACGACGAGCCCCGAGGGGAATTTGAGGAACATGAAGGTGAATATCAGCGGCATGAACATCATTATGCGCGCCTGGGCCGGGTCTGCCGAGGTCGGCGTCATCCTCTGTTGCACGAACATCGTAGCCCCCATTATGAGCGGGGTTATGTAGTACGGGTCCTTGGCCGAGAGGTCCTGTATCCAGAGGAAGAGCGGGGCGTGCCTGAGCTCTATGGCGACGTAGAGTACCTCGTAAAGGGCTATGAAGACCGGTATCTGGAGTATCATCGGCAGACACCCGCTCAACGGGTTTATCTTCTGCCTCTTGTACAGCTCCATCATCTCCTTGTTCAACTTCTCTTTGTTGTCCTTGTACTTCTCCTTCAAGGCGGCGAGCTGCGGCTGCATCCTCTGCATGTCCTTCATCGACTTGAGGCTGTACTTGGTGAGCGGGTAGAATATCACCTTGATGATAACGGTAAGCAGTACGATGGCGAGTCCGTAGTTATGGACGTACCTCTCGAAGAAGTTGAGCACCACCAGGAGCGGCTTTGCGAAAAAGCCGAAGTACCCGAACTCTATCGACTCTTCAAGCCCGGCCTTCTGCGCTATCAGGAGGTCGTATTCCTTCGGCCCCCTGAACTCGTTGTATCCGTAGACGACCTGGGCGCCGGGGCTCAGATTCAGGGGCATCTCCAGCCTCGCGCTCGAAGATGAGGCGGACTTGACCTCGGTCGACCAGGTGAACCCCGAGGCCGGCTTTACGAGGATGGCGGCCAGGAAGTACTTGCTCTCAAGCCCGATCCACTTAGGCTCGCCCCCGGAGAGGCTCGGCTCCTTCACGGTAGGTCTGGCGAGCTTGTCCTTTGCGTGGTATGCGAGAGGGCCCATGTGGTACCCGGTAGGGTCCTTGCCGGCTACAGAGGCCGAGAGCGGGGTCTGGACCGAGCCGGCAAACGGGGCCTTTGTGGGGTTGGATATCTTGAGCTCCACGTTGACCATGTAGCTTGAGCCGGTGAACCTGTAGCTCTTCTCAACATTCAAACCGGCGCTCGTGGTCCCCTTGAATACGAGCTCGGAGGCTCCCGCCTTGTCTATATTCAGAGCGGCGCTCGACGGCGTGAAGGATATCTCCTCCAGGACGCCGTTTGCCAGGACCTCGGTCCTGTATGAGCCGTCCCTGCTTATGGTATCGGCGATATTTACCCCGCCGTCCTTTTCCTTGAGGGTCTCCGAATATTTCTTGAGCACCCAGCTCTTTACCCCGCCGCCTGTTGTCGAAAAGACGGCGCTGTAGAGCGGGGTCTCTACCTTCACAAGCTCCTCTTTCATTGACGGCGCCGGTCCGCCTGTTGCGGGCTTTTCTCCCGGTACAGAAGGCGCGGCAACCCCTTTGCCGGCCTCCCCTTCCGCCTTCGGCGCTGTCTTTGAGGCATTCATCGCCGCGGGGAAGAACCGTTTCATCGCGTAGGGGTAGAGAAAAAGCACCCCCATCGAAAGTATTAGCGCTAACAAGAGCCTTTTATCCATAATCCCGGACCTTTGCCTGACTGTGTGGTGTCTTTATGGCGTGCCTGTGGCCGCCGTGCGCCTCTGGCGCCGGGTCGTACCCGCCCTCAAAGAACGGGTTGCACCTTAAAAGCCTCTTCGCGGCGAGAAAGACGCCGTAAAAGACCCCGTTGGCCTCTATCGCGGCGCGGGCGTAATCCGAACAGCTCGGATAGAACCTGCATGACGGCGGCAACGCCGGAGAGATAAAAACCTTGTAAGCCTGTATGAGGAATATCAACGCCCTTCTGAACACCGCAACACCCTTTTGCCGTTCCACCGTCTTTAGATACGGCAAGATTAAAGACTTGATGGCCTTCAGACCCAAGGCGTCTTTAGAACGCTAAAAAAGTAAATTAGCAGGCTGTTCTTCAACCAGCCTGCTAAGGTGATCTCCTTAAGACCTTCCTGAATTCCTCTTCCAGGTCCCTGTACCCTTTTATATTGTCTACGGTCTTTACGGATATCAGGATATCCGAGGAATCAGAAAAAGAGCCCTTGTTCAGCCTGTAGAACTCTCTGATAAGCCGTTTGACCCTGTTCCGTCCCGGGGAGTCGGCCACCCTCGCGCCCACGGAAAGGCCGAGCCTTCTTTTGCCGAGCGCGTTCGGCAGGATGAAAACGGTGAAGCTCCTGGAGTAGAGCCTCTTGCCGTCCTTGCGCACCCTGGTAAAATCCTCGCTTTTTAGAAGCCTCTCGCCCTTGGGAAAAGAGAACTTCTTTTCAGCCCCGCAGTCTTTTCCGGCCCCGGCCCCGTCGACCGCCCCCTCT
This sequence comes from Deltaproteobacteria bacterium, assembly GCA_016234955.1. Classification (GTDB taxonomy): domain Bacteria; phylum Desulfobacterota; class GWC2-55-46; order GWC2-55-46; family GWC2-55-46; genus JACRLF01. The sequence continues at coordinate 5,548 of JACRNN010000178.1, forward strand.
TTGCCCTCGCGCTTCACCTGTTTACCGCGTTATCTGTAGGTTCAACAAGCATGGCGAGCGAATTCCCCGATAGCAAAGTTGCGGGGTCAAGCGAGCGAATAGAAATAGATAATTTCTTTATGTCGAAGATTCCTCGCGGCTTGGCCAGCGAGGAGCTTCAACGCAAGCTCCCTCGGATACACCGGATGCTACGGGTTGGCTCGATTTTTTAGCGTTATAAAAACCCTTGGGCCTTAACCGGCGAGGTTTCATGGTTTCTTTCTGACTGACGCATGGCGCCAACCCCACCCCTCTGACGAGGATAAAGCCGCGTTTTCCGCAACCAGAGGGTTACTTGTTCGTGCTTATGGTGACGCTAAGGCGTTTTCTGCCCTTGGCCCTTCTGCGGTTTATCACGGCCCTGCCGCCCTTGGTCCTCATCCTCTCGAGGAAACCGTGGGTCCTTAGCCTTCTTGTGTTGCTCGGCTGATAAGTCCTCTTCATGATACATACACCTCGTTATCTATGCATTTTGAAACGTAAACAGATATTTAGACACAAAGGCTCCACCCCTGTCAAGGCTTTTTTGCCAGCGTGGGCCGTTGTCCCTGCCGCCGGAACGCGCTTACGTTGTCTGAAGCCGTATTAAATCGGCGGCGCATCAAAGCCTCATCGGCATTATTATATAGGTATAATCCTCCGACCCGACGGGCCTTACGATGCCCGGGCTTAAAGAGTCCTTCAAGGCTATCCTTACGCTCTCCTCATCGAGGCACTCGAGCATATCGATGAAATACCTGGCGTTAAACGCCATATCTATGTCGTCTCCGGCGTACTCCACGTCCATCTCTTCCGTGGCTTCCCCTATGTCGGGGCTTGATGAGGAGACGACGAGCTTGTCTTTCGAAAAGCTCAGTTTAACCCCTTTTATCTTGTCCATCGACAGTATGGAGACCCTCTTCAACGTTGAGAGGAGATCGTTCCTTACGGCTATTATCTCCTTGTCGTTGTCCTTTGGTATCACCTTTTTATAGTCAGGGAACTCGCCTTCAAGGAGCCTGATGCTTATGACGGTATTGTCTTTCTTCATCACCGCGCTTTTTTGCGTGACGCCGAGCAGGAACTCGCCCTCCTTCTCTTCAAGGAGCCTTCTCATCTCCATTACGCCCTTTCTCGGGAGAAGCACGCTCTCCTTTGACTGTACCCCCCTGACGTCGCTCTTCTCTATGAACGCGAGCCTGTGGCCGTCAGTCGCCACCATCCTTATCCTGGTGTCCTCTTTTTCGAGCAGGAACCCGTTTATATTATAACGCGTCTCGTCGGTCGACACCGCGAAGGAGGTCTTGTCTATCATCTCCTTGAGCACTTCGTCATCAAACCCCTCTATCTTCGATTCATCTATCGACGGGAATATCGGGAAGTCCTTTGATGGCAGCCCCATGATGTTGAACTTCGCCTTTCCTGCCTTTAGCGCAACCTTATCGTCCTTTGTCGAAGAGAGGTATATGGTGTCTCCCGGGAGCTCCTTTACTATTTCAAAGAGCTTCCTCGCGTTCACCGTCACGGAGCCGTCTTCGGACACGTCCGCCTGCACCGAGTCTTTTATAAAGACCTCAAGGTCCGTCGCCATCGTTGAAATACGGGAAATGGACGCTTCGAGGAGGACGTTTGCGAGGATGGGCATCGTATTTCTCTTCTCCACTATGCCCTGTATCCTTTGGAGCAACTTTATGAAATAGACCTTATCTATAGTGAACTTCATCTCTACTGTCCTCCCTCTGTTCTAATAAGGTAATTATAAAGCTTAGCAGCAGTAGCAGTAAGCGGTGTAGATATGTTTATAAGCCGCCAAGCAGTTGATTACAGTTGAATTTAAGACCGTCGCGCCTGTTGACAGAAATGTCCGTTTATCAACACATCCGCATTTTTAAATGAAAGACCGCGGACAATTCAAAAACAGCCAACACCATATCAACAGTTTCCAACAGTTGGCTAAGGAAGCTCTGATTAATTATGTTTTTCTGTCATTCTGAGGAAGCGTAGCGACCGAAGAATCTCGTAACTTATTGATTTTATAGACGTTGAGATTCTTCGCTTTGCTCAGAATGACATGCTATTGCGAATTAATCAGA
>JACRNN010000179.1 GCA_016234955.1 Deltaproteobacteria bacterium
CATAGAGATAACCCCGGACGGGGCCGCCGAGATATCAGGCAGGTCGAGGGGTACTCCGAGGGTCGCAAACCGCCTCCTGAGGAGGGTGCGCGACTTCGCACAGGTCAAGGCCGGAGGGGTCATAACCGAGGGCGTGGCCTCCGAGGCCCTCGCCATGCTCGAGATAGACTCGAAGGGCTTTGACAAGATGGACAGGCGCATACTCCTGACCATAATAGACAAGTTCGGCGGAGGCCCTGTCGGGATAGAATCCCTCGCCTCCGCCATCCATGAGGAGAAGGACGCCATAGAGGACCTCTACGAGCCATTCCTTATACAGGAGGGCTATATCAACAGGACGCCGAGGGGGAGGGTGGCCACGGCCATAGCGTACCGCCACGTGGGGCGTCCCTGGATCGAAAAGGCGAACGAGGGGGAGAGGCGGAACAGGCTCTTTTGACACTGAAACTTACCTTAAAAGACTGACGGCCGCAATTCGAGACATATGTGCTCATTATTCCCTGACAACGCGGCAAGAGCCGCCTCAGTTGATACGGCCGTTGTCGAGCGCAAGACCGTGGAAGTAAAAACAGAGGGGCGCATCCTTGTCCATATGTGCTGCGGCCCGTGCTCGATCTATCCGATAAAGGCCATGCTCCCGAGGATGGCGGTGTGGGGCTATTTCCATAACCCCAATATCCATCCCTACGCTGAATTCCGCAAGAGGGTCGAAGCGGCGAAGACTCTCGCCGGATACCTGTCCATAGACATCATCTGCGACGAGGAATACAGGCCCCTCCCTTTCATCAGGGCGCTCAAGTCCTCCATTCCGCCGGACGCATCCGGTACAAGGCCCCGCCACCCTCCCAAGGACGCAAGGTGTGCCTTCTGCTACCGCACAAGGCTGGAAGAGACCGCGAGAGCCGCAAAGGAGATGGGCTTTGACTGTTTTTCCACCTCCATGCTCTACAGCAGATACCAGTACCACAAAATGATCAAGGAGATAGGGGTTGACCTTGCCGAAAGATACGGCATACTATTTTATTATGAAGACTTCAGGGACGGCTGGCAGGAGGGGATAGACCGGTCGAAAGAGATGGGGCTCTACAGACAGAGGTACTGCGGGTGCATATACAGCAGGATTGAGAGATATTCGGGTAAAAAACCCAATAAAGGCAATAGCTTGCAGAAGAAGGCTGATTAATCGTCTCATAATGGTATCGACATGAAGTCCATCGCGGTTATCGGTAAAAATACGTCTTTATCATTCACCGATAACCGATAACCGATAACCGATAACCGATGCAAAAGTTCTCGATAGACATAGTCAAGGACCTCCCCGTTGCCCAGGGGGCCGTTGAGATAGTAGAGAGAAAGGGTATAGGACACCCGGACTCGATATGCGACTCGGCCATGGACAGGGTCTCGGTGGCGTTGAGCAGGGAGTATATCAAGAGGTTCGGGGTCGTGCTCCACCATAACATAGACAAGGGCCTTTTAGTCGCGGGCCAGGTGGAGAAGACCTTCGGCCGCGGACGTGTCGTCAAGCCGATGGAGCTGATCATCGGCGACAGGGCGACCTTCAGGGCCGGAAAGGTCGTCGTGCCCGTAGGCAGGATAGCGAGGGATACCGTACTGGATTGGTTCAAGGAGAACCTCCGTAATATCGATGTGAAGAGGGACGTGAAGATAAGGGTGGCTCTGCGGCCCGGCTCCGTGGAGCTTGCCGACATATTCGTGAGGGGAGGAGAGGTAAGGGGCGCCAACGACACCTCGGCATCCGTGGGGTACGCCCCGCTGACCCGAACCGAGAGGGTCGTATTGGAGACGGAGCGATTCATCAACTCGCCCGCCTTCAAGCTCCGTTTCCCGGAGACCGGCGAGGACGTGAAGGTCATGGGCATAAGGAGGGGCGGGGACCTCGACATAACGGCGGCCTGCCCGCTCCTTGCGGGCCATGTGAGGAGCGAAAAGGAGTACTTCCACAAGAAGGCCGCCGTATTCAGGGCGATAAGGGGCTTCCTGTCGGACTTCCCGTTTAATCGGGTTACGCTCAACTTCAATACCCTCGACGTGAAGGGCCACGGCGTGGGCGGGGTCTATCTGAGCCTCCTTGGCACATCCGCCGAGGACGCCGATTCGGGCCAGGTCGGCAGGGGCAACAGGGTGAACGGCGTCATATCCCTCAACAGGCCCATGGGCACGGAGGCCGCCGCCGGAAAGAACCCGGTAAGCCACGTCGGCAAGATATACACGGTCCTCGCCCACCGCATAGCCAGGGAGATATACGAGAGGGTAGAGGGCCTCAGCGAGGTCTATGTCTGGCTCCTTAGCCAGATAGGGTCGCCGATAGACGAGCCAAAGGCCGTCTACATAAAGGCGGTACCCGGAAAGGGCATGGACAGGAGGGCCGTTCAAAGGACGGCGCCCTTGATAGTGGAGGAGTTCCTCTCGGATATAGCGGCTTTCACCGGCGAGCTTGCAAGGGGCGAGCACCCGGTATGTTAGGGAACTCATACGCGAGGAGGTAGGTTTATGGCAGTCAACGATTCGAATCGCCGGAAGATGCTCAAGAAGACCCTGCTGGACAGGAAGAAGAAGATGTGGAACGACCTGCGCGACGAGCTCTTCAGGAAACTCGGTAAGGAGTACAACACCCAGTTCGACAACCCGCGCGACGTCGAAGAGATGGCGCTCATCGACATCATAGAGGACACGGGCCTTGCCATAGCGGACGTAAGGCGCGAGGAGCTTGAAAAGATGGACGTGGCGCTGAGGAAGATAGAGGACGGCACCTACGGGGTCTGTGAAGGATGCGCGGAGGAGATAGACGAAGAGAGGCTCAGGGTAATGCCGTTCGCCACCCACTGCGTGAAGTGCAAAAGCGATACGGAGACCGCGAAAAAGCCGACGTTATAGGGGGCGGCGTCGGCTTGAGGGGGTCTGAGGACGTCCATATGAAGACCGAGCGGAGGATATCCTCGGGAGGGGTGGTATTCAGGGTCCGTGACCGGGAGATAGAGGTGGCGCTCATCTCCGTAAAGGGCGGCAAGGCCTGGGGCCTGCCAAAGGGGCTTGTTGAAAAGGGCGAGAACCTCGCGCGCGCCGCCCACAGGGAGGTGCGGGAGGAGACCGGCCTTGACGGCAGGATAATAGGGAAGATAGGCCGCATAGAGTACTTCTTCGCGTTCAAGGACGGGGACGAGACCAAAAGGGCCTTCAAGATAGTCTATTTTTTCCTTATGGAGTATACGGGCGGGGACGTCGCGGACCACGACCAAGAGGTTGAGGATTGCGGATGGTTCCCGATAGATGAGGCCGTAAGGCTGATGAAGTACGAGGATGAGAAGGGGATACTGAAAAAGGCCAAGAGGCTTATAAAAAAGGAGCTCAAGGCAAGGGCCGCGCAGGGGGCGTAGGGCCTGTTTTCAGTCTTGGGTGTCTCTAAAAATTGCTCTTTTCCCCGGTCTCTTTGTTAGGGCGAAAATGAAAATGCTCACATATTAGGGAACCTCTGATTAATTCGCAATAGCATGTCATTCTGAGCAAAGCGAAGAATCTCAACGTCTATAAAATCAATAAGTTACGAGATTCTTCGGTCGC
>JACRNN010000180.1 GCA_016234955.1 Deltaproteobacteria bacterium
TAATAACGGACATCGAGAGGATCGGGGACGACGCCGAAGGACTGGCCAAGATCAGCCTGTCGATCGGGGACGCCCCGCTTGTAAAGCCGCTGATAGACCTGCCGAAGATGGCGGATAAGGCCCTGTCCATGCTCAAACGGTGCATGGAGGCGTTTATCGACAGGGACGTCGAGACCGCCAAGCGGATATGCGACGAGGACGACGAGGTCGACGCGCTCTACGATGAGATATACAGGGAGCTTATCTTCCTGATGATAGAGGACCCGAAGCTCGTAAAGGACGCGACCTACCTTATCTGGGCGGCCCACAACCTCGAAAGGATAGCCGACAGGGTCACCAACATCGCCGAGAGGGTGGTCTACATGGTCACCGGCAAGATGGAGGAGATGAACGTGTCGAAGTATTGAGCTCACGCCCTTAAACGCCCGCTCGATTATCGACAGGTTGCTGAAAAACTCGATTTGCCGTCTTCGCTATCCCTTCGCTCTGTCATTCCGAGCCCTTCGCTTTGCTCAGGATAAACTCCGTGAAGAATCTCAGAGCTGATAAAATCAAGCAGTTACAAGATTCTTTGTAGCCTTCGGCTTCTCTGAATGACAACTTTGGGGACTTTTTCCTCAACCTGCTGATACAAACGTATTAAATGAAGTTACTTTCTTGCTTGTTGCCGCGGACTTGACATTCCCCGATTATCTGCAATACTTCTGTATATTAAAATAATCTGAAAACAACCTGAAAAAGATGTGCGGCTGTTTTATCTCCGTATCAAAACCAAGGAGGTTTTATGCTCAAGAGGGTGCTATTGTTTCTTGTTGCCTTTCTACTGGTCGCAATAGAGACGCCTGCTCTTGCCCAGCCGCCAAGGATTGACGTCGACAAGATAAGAGACAGGAGTATAAGGGCCCTTATCTCCTCTTCTCCAACCGCGGTAAGCGGGCTTGTGGACCCGTCCGGCAAGGTGATAAGCATGGAAGGCAGGTTTGTCATGGCGCCGGCCGGCTCCGCGCCGGACGTAACGGTCCGCAGATTCCTCGACAGGTACTCTACAAACTTCAGCATCCCCCGGAACCTCAGGGGTTATAAGGTCCTTTCGGGAAAAAAGATAAACAAGGACCTGTCGCGGGTAAACGTACGGCAGACATACAACGGGGTGGCGGTATTCGGCTCAGGCCTGTTCGTCGATGTGAGCGGTAACGGAGAGGTTATAGCGGTCTGCAATAACCAGGTGCCTGTCGCCCCCGGGGTCAACGTGACCCCGGGGCTGACGAACGTCCAGGCCGCGTCAAAGATGAGGAGCGCGTTGAACCTCCGGGAAGGGGCGGCCCCGGAGTTGACCCTCGGCATTGTCGACAGGGGGAGGATGCTGGCCGGGAAATCCGACCCCAGGCTTGTCTGGGGGGCCGAGATAGCGACGCCTGAGGGGGTCACGCAGGCGTTTATCGACGCAAGGGACGGCTCTTTGGTCTTTAGCGTCTTTACGCCCGTGGACGTTTCAAGCCAGTCCGGTTCATGCGCCTCACCCACCCCCCAGTACCATCTGAACGCAAGGACAGGGGCGCCGGACTTCATGACCTTCGGCCCGGCGGGCCTCTGGATCCCGGAGTCCTCAAGCAACGACCCCGGCAGGGTCGCGCTCGCCTTCTTCCAGAGGTACCCTACGGTCTTCGGCACAGGGGACGCGCCCAACCAGCTGCGGGTCGCCTCCATAGAGAGAAGGCCCGCCCCGCTCTCCATGACCCATGTGGTCCTTGATCAGGTATACGGCGGCATCCCGGTGTACGGAGCCCAGCTACGGGTCCACCTGAGCCCTTCCATGACGATATCTTCGATAAGCGGGAATTACGTGCGGGACCCCCAGGTGCTCCTTACCCCCGTGCTGACGCTCGACAGGGCGAAGTTCGCGGCCGTATCGGAGGTTTTGAACATGCGTAATGGGCTGGAGGGCGCGCCGGAACCGCCGGAGACGGAGCGGGGCAGGGGCAGGCCGCGCCTCGACACTTCCAGCGCCCTCTTCAGGAACAGGGTCACGGAATTGAACAGGCAGGTCAGGAGCAAGGGGCTCGTGATCATGCCGGCCGTCCTTAGCAACGTCAGCGGCATCAAGAACGAACTCACGTACCTCTTCCAGTTCCCGGAGGCCAATATCTTCGTAAGCGCCGCCACCGGGAATATCGCTTTTGTCATCCCCAACTACATGGACGCCAACAGGCTCGTCTACGACGCGCGGGGCGGGAACGAGCTCGACCTGCTCCATCCGCCAACCCTCGTCTTCAATAACGGCAATCAGGTGTCTACAACGGCCCCGAACGCGGACGCCGCAAGGGCCGACGCGTTCATAACAAGGACGCTCGGCGCTTACGCCACGCTCGGCAGGACGAGCTACGACGACCACGATTCGGCCGCCGTGGCCGTGACGAACGCGACGCTTATCTTCGGCGGATGCCCCAACGCCCACTGGGACGCGTTCCGCAACCAGATGTGGTTCTGCCTCGGCACCTTCAGCGGGGACGTCCTCGCCCACGAGTTCACCCACGGCGTCACGCAGACGACGGCCGGGCTCATCTACCTCGACGAGTCGGGCGCCCTGAACGAGCACTACAGCGACGTGATGGCCTCGGTCGCGTTCCCTGACGCGATAACGCCGCCGGCCCCGCAGGGCTGGCTGATAGGCGAGGGGACCACATTCGTACGCGACATGGCGAACCAGCCGGTCAGGAACTACGCCAACTACGCGCAGAGGGGGCCGGGATGCCAGGGCCTGATCGACGTCTTTGACCCGGCGAACAACTGCGACATGGGCAACGTCCATACGAACTCCGGCATAGGCAACAGGGCCGCGGTCCTGCTCGCCGACGGCCTTACGGGCACGCCCCATACGGGCATAGGCAGGGACAGGCTCGGACGGCTTTTCCTGGAGACGCTCTCCACCAGGATGCATCCGTGGGCCGCATACACGGATGAGCTCCACAATACGTGGGAGACGGCGCGGGACTTCGAGGCCAGAGGCGTAAGGGTCACGAGCTCCACTTCCCCGTCCTCCCCGCTCCTCGACTTCAACGGCGCGGCCAACGAGGTGTCATGGGCCTTTACGCAGGTCGGGGTCGACGCAAGGCTCATATCCGGGTGGTACGACATCGGCGGAGGGGTTGCCGGGGGAAGGGGCGATCTGGTATTCTTCGACGGGCTTACGCTCCCTGGCGGGCTCACAGTGGCTGACGTCGAGCTCGTGGTCAGGGCCATGGCGGGCGGCGTCCCCTACTGGGAAGGCAGGTCGAGGGTAAGCACCGGAGGGAACGTAACCTTCCCGGGCGGGGTATTCGGCGCGAACATAACCGGCCACGGCATAGGCACGCCCAACGAGAGGACCACCGTACACTATTTCCATTCGGGCTTCCTGCCCTTGCAGATCAGCGTGAACGTCATATCGAGCAACCCGGCAACCCCGCTTCCGGAACGGACCGAGGTCGAGACAGCCGCCAGAGTGCACTGGGTCGGTGTCGGCGATAGGGGCGACGACACGATAAACGCGGGCGTTAACGTGACCGGGGCCGGATGCGTCGTTGACGACGTGGTCCTTGAGCTGCTTGACCGCCAGTACCAGGTCGTGGCCACCACAAGGCAGGGCGACGCGGACGCGGTCCAGACGTATCAGGCGGGACTGATTACACTATCGTACGGCGCCAGGGTCTCGGCGAGCAACCGCGGGACGGCCAACGAGGAGGTGAGTGTCCACTGGTGGTATGATATAGGGAGCGCGAACAGGTACAGGCTCCGCTATTATCTCCTTGGGAACAACTGCTCCCTTTAAAAAACGCCTCGGCATAAGGCGGCGCTTCTTGATCGCTGCGGAGCGGTTGGCAGGCGCAAAGGCAAAGAAAGGCCCCGGGGAACACCCCGGGGCCTTCATGCGTTATGGGCTGTCACGTGTTATGAAAATATGGATTTGCACATGGCGGCAACCTGCTTCAATGAACATGCATAGCGAGCGCATTCCCCGCAGCTTGTTGCGGGGTCAAGCGAGCGAATAGAAATATATACTCCCTTATATGTCGAAGATTCCCCGCAGCTTGCTGCGGGGAGCTTCAACCGCCCGTGAGGCCTATGGCAGTCTTTCTATCAGGACCTTTCCCTCCATCATCTTCGGGAGCCAGATGGTGTTGTTCCTGGAGTCGTAGTAGAAATCCGCCGGGCCGTGCACATCCTCTGACAGCTTGATAGAAGACAGTTCTCCTGTCATCAGGTCATAGACGCGCATCATGCCCGGTTTGTCGAAAGCCACCCAGTCGGTAAAGTAAATCTTTCTGTCCTGCACAAGGGCCACTCCGTCAAGAAAGCCGAGCGGGCCGGCGAGCTTTTTGTACTGATTGTCCCTGATGTATATCACCCCAAGCTCCCCGTTCGCCCTGGTGCCTTCGCCAAAACCGACTATGAACAACCTGTCGCTGTCCCTGTCGTAATATAAGCCGTTTGCGCCCGCGATCCCCTCCTGAAGCAGCGTAAACGACGGTTTTTCGCCAAGGGATATCTTATAGACTTTACCTGTATCGGTTGCTGATACGAAAAGAGTCTTATCGTCAAACACCGTTAGGTCGTTTAAAAAGACTGTTTTTTCGGCGGAGAAGTCGAGCTCAAAGACCTGTGCCCTCGTGGACAAGTCAAAGCCCACCACGCGGTCGATATCCGTCACAAAGAGGGTCTGGCCTATGATAGCCATGCCCTTTGGCGCGTTCAGTACGCCTGTTTTGGGCAGGAATTGCCTGTTCACAATGACGCCGTCGGGCTTAAGCTCCGATATGAAGCCGTCTCCGTCTTTCGCGGTCGGATCAAGCTTTACCCCGACGTTTGAAACAAAGAACCGGGAGCCGTCCCTGTCCGCTATGACGCTCTCGGGGGAAGAGAAACCGTCGATGACCTTCGTCTTTACTTCTGTCTTTACTTCGGCTGGCCTCAGACCCCTGCACCCGCTCACGATGAAAAGGGCAAGGAGGAGGACAAAGAGCCTGGCCGGGATATTTACGCCGGCGTACCATGCTTGAATTCCAAAGATTCTCAGGAGCTTGCCGCGGTGAGAGTCCATCTTACGCATGATTTTTATTCCTCCTTGATAGGTTTTACTAAAACGCACGGCGAGCGCATTCCCCGCAGCTTGGCTATCGGAGAATCTTCAATTCGCCGGCAAAAATGAAAATTCCATTTTTTGGCTTATTACCGCCCCGCCTTCACGGCCTCCCCCTTGAGGAGCGGGAACCCGAGCCCTTCCCTTGTCCTTAAGTACCCCTCGGCGCATCCCCTGGCAAGCGCCCTGACGCGGCCTATGAACCGCGTCCTCTCGGCAACGCTTATCGCGCCCCTGGCGTCCAACAGGTTGAAGGTATGGGAGCACTTGAGGCAGTAGTCATAGGCCGGCAGGAA
>JACRNN010000181.1 GCA_016234955.1 Deltaproteobacteria bacterium
AGCGATAGTAGGAAGGCCGAACGTCGGCAAATCGACGCTCTTCAACAAGATACTCGGAAGGAAGAAGGCCATAGTGGCCGACGAGCCGGGGGTCACCAGGGACTTGAACTTCGCCGACGTGGAGGAGCTTGGCAGGGCCTTCACCATAGTGGACACAGGCGGGTTCGAATCCGGCGCCGCGGATGTCATACATAGGCAGGTGCGCGAGCAGGCGGCGGTCGCCATAGAGGATTCCGACGCGATAGTATTTCTCATGGACGGCAGGACGGGGCCCACCCCCGACGACGCGGAGTTAGTGGATATGCTACGCAAGGTCGGCAAACCGGTCGTCTACGCCGTCAACAAGGTCGATTCCGATAGGCTCTCTTCCGGGCTCGGCGACTTCTACGCGCTCGGTCTTAAAGAGGTGCTTCCGATATCGGCCGAGCACGGCAGGGGGGTAAACGAGCTTATCGACGCCGTAGTTGCCGTCCTCCCGGAGAAAAAAGAGGAGGAGGCGCCGCAGGACAGGGTCAGGGTCGCCCTTGTAGGCAGGCCCAACGCCGGGAAGTCGTCCATTTTGAACAGGCTCATAGGGAGGCCCCGGGCCATAGTGAGCGAGGTCGCCGGGACCACGCGGGATTCGATAGACACGCCGTTTGATATCGGGGACAGGAAGTACCTCTTCATCGACACCGCCGGCATACGGAAGAAGAACAGGGTCAGCATGACCGTCGAGGCCTACTGCGTCATGGAGGCCGTAAAGAGCATAGAGAGGTGCGACGTCGCGGTGCTCGTCATAGACGGCAAGGAGGGGGTAAAGGGGCAGGACGAGAAGATAGCCGCCATCATAGAGGCGAGGAAGAGGTGCTGCATCCTGGCGGTAAACAAGTGGGATATCGTGGAGAAGGACAGCCGCACTATCGAGTACGCCGAGAAGACCATGAGGCAGTCCATACCCTTCCTGGACTACGCCCCGATGGTATTCATCTCAGCCCTTACGGGCCAGAGGGTCTCAAAGTTGATAGACGTGGCGGACGACCTTGTAAGGAGGAGCGCTCAGAGGTTCTCAACCTCCGTTGTAAATAGCGCCCTGGAGGGGATAATCGCCAGGCGCCAACCCCCGGCCTACAGGGGCAGGGAGGTCAAGTTCTACTACGCCACGCAGACCTCGGTGTCGCCCCCTAATTTTGTCATATTCGCCAACCATCCCGAGGGGGTGAGTGAGGCGTACAGGAGGTACTTCGTGGACTCGTTGAGGGCCTCGCTCGGGCTTGAGGGCGTGCCGATAAAGCTCTTCTTCAGGAAGAGGCATTGAGAGGTGGCTAAAAAAATCCATCTGCGGCTGACGTTGCGCCGCTCATCACCGCGGCGGTTTTAGAACGCTGAAAAAATGAAACCACCCTTGGTCTGAAATCCCCAAGGGGCTTCAGATGGGCTTTTAGAGCGTCAGAGATGAAAAAACGGCTATAATATACGGGTATGAGAGATTTCTTCACCATATGGTGGGAGGGGGGCAGGGTGTTCCTCCGCAACCACTGCTTCACGCGCGCGGCCGCCATATCGTTCTACGGCTTTTTTTCGCTTATCCCCTTTATGATCCTTGTCACGGCCGTCATCGGCTTCGTCCTCGGCTCCCATGCCGGGTTGCTCGACAAGGTCATAAACGTCGTCAGGGAGGCCCTGCCTTACTTGAGCGACAGGATAATAGGGGACTTGAGGGGGCTTTCCGGCAGGTGGAGGTCCACGGGCTGGCTCGGCCTCATCTTCCTCCTGTGGAGCGCGGAGGCCGTGCTCGCCGCCACTTCCGAGTCCCTGAGCGCGATATTCGGCACGGAACAGAGGTGGGGCTTTATAAGGAAGAAGATAATAAATCTCCTCGTCCTGTGCCTCGCCACCGTAGCCGCTTTCATATCCATAACCGTAACGGCGGCATCGCTCATCCTGAGGCAGGTAAAGATATCCGTATTCGGCGTGGACCTCTCTTACTACATCATACAGAGCCTCACATTCAAATACGCGTTGCCGTTCTTTCTCGTGGCCTTCATTACCGCCATCATTTACAGGATCTTTTCCGGCCCGAACCTGAACTTCCGTTACGCCTTCTACGGGAGCATCGTGTTTACGCTCCTCTGGGAGGCGGCAAAGCACCTCTTCACCTGGTACATATCCAATTTCGCCGCCTATAGCGTATTTTACGCCTCCCTGGGGACCTTAATGGTGCTGCTCGTATGGATTTACTACTCCGTAAACATATTCCTCTACAGCGCGTCCGTGGCAAAGGCGGCCTACGGCAGGATGGGCAAGGCGGGGGAGAACAGGACGAACCGCCACGCCGCTAAAGGCGGGAGAACCGTCCCCGGACGTGTGACAACTGTATAAAGACGGCTCTTATATGCCGGTTTTCATGAAATATTTCTATTGGAAAATGGTTTAATATGTGAGAAAATTTTTTTTCGCCCTGAGAGGCGCGGGATGGAGGAAAAGCCGTTTATGAATCGCCCCAAGCCCAAGCCGCGGGGAGCTTCAAGTGCCCCTATTTAAAGAGGCGCTCTATTTACCGATACAGGCTGCGGGCGGGACGCTCTACAATATCTTCGTCATGCACAGAGAGGATCCTTAAGATGAATCAACTGTATAAGAACATAGCCATGTGGCTCATCATCATCGCCACGGGCGTTCTCATGTATAACCTTATAAACTACAAGCAGCCGTCCGCCGAGAGGGTCACATTCAGCGACTTCATGGCCGAGACCGAAAAGGGCAACGTCGCCGAGGTCGTTATCCAGGGCAACGAACTCGCGGGCAAATACAAGGACGGCAAGCAGTTCAGGACCTACTCCCCGCAGTACCCGGACCTTGTGGGCAAGCTCCGCTCAAGCGGCGTGAAGATAACCGCCGAGCCCGTCGTGGACACCCCGTCATGGGGCACGATCTTCGTGTCGTGGTTCCCGATGGTGCTCCTCATCGGCGTATGGATATTCTTCATGCGCCAGATGCAGGGC
>JACRNN010000182.1 GCA_016234955.1 Deltaproteobacteria bacterium
TATCTCAAAGCCCAGGTAGCAGCTCTCCGGGTCCATTTCAGCCTGGGCCGGCATCGCGTCGCACAGGGTGGAGAGGCTTGTTATCTCGCCGAGCTTGCCGAGGTAGTTGAGGAAGGATATCGGGTCCATGCCGTTGCGCAGTACGTCCCTGCCGAACCGCAGGGATATGTGCCAGGCGTCGGTCTCGGCTTTCTCACCCTCCGGCTGCGGCTCCACGGCCTTCGGGGTTTGAGCCTTTTCCTTCGGCTCCTTGCCCGCGGCGGCCCCGGCCCCAGACAGGAGCGAGTTGACCCTCGCGGCGAGCGCCCGGTCCCTCTGCATGACCCCGGCCGGGAGTGCGGCTTCTGCCGCTGATGCGAATTCGAGAAGGCTCGATATATGGTCCCTGCATTCGAGCAGCAGCTCTATTATGCCGCCCGTTATCGGGATAGCCCCGTCGCGCGCCTGCGAGAGCAGGTTCTCTATCCCGTGCGTGAACTTTTCCACGGATTCGATGCCGACTATCCCGGAGGAGCCCTTGATGGTGTGTACCGACCGGAAAAGCGAATTTATCCTGTCCTGGTCGTTGGGCGAATTCTCCAGGCTTAAAAGCGAGTCCTCCATCTCCTGGAGCAGCTCCACGCTTTCAGATAGGAATGTCTGTAAGATTTTCGTTTCCATACTGTCTCCCGTGCTCCTGCGCCGCTTTCACCGCGGCCCCGACGCTATGCCCTCAAGTCCTCGAAGTGATGGGCCAGGTTGTAAAGTTCGTATACGGAGCGTGTCGCCTGGCTGTGAGATACTATCTTCAAACCCCTCTTGAGCCTGCGCGCCTCGCGTTTTGCGAGCAGCAGGATCTGCACGCCGGACGTGTCTATCTCGGTCACCCGCGAGAGGTCTATACGTATCTCTCCGGCGCTCCCCAGGCATTGGTCAAGGCCCTTTTTTATCTCAATGGCGTTATAGATGGTCATCTCTCCCTCTATCCTGACCGTGCACGCCTCTTTTTCCATTTTGGTGTCGATATCCATCCGTTCACCTCCGCGCTTCAGGGCAGTATCAGTTTTGAGACCGCCTCGAGCATTTGCTCCGGCTTGAAAGGCTTCACCACCCATGCCCTGGCCCCGGCGAGCTTGCCTTCCTGCTTCTTGGCCTCCTGGGACTCCGTGGTAAGCATGATAACCGGCGTGAATTTGTGGCTCGGCAGGGACTTCAGGTTCTTAAGGAACGAGATGCCGTCCATGTTGGGCATGTTCACGTCGCACACTATCAGGTTTATCCTCTGGCCGATGAGCTTGTTGAGGGCGTCTTTTCCGTCGCAGGCCTCTATGACGCCGTACCCGGCCGTGGAGAGGGTGAATTTCACCACCTGCCGTATGGAGGCGGAATCGTCTATCACCATTATCGTCTTGGACATCTAAGGCCTCCCTTTGTTCCCGGGACGTTAAAAGAACGTGACCCCGCTTTCGGCGGCTTTTCCCCCTCTCCCTGTCGCCGCCCTGGCGGCTCTTCCGCCGTTTTTGACGGAGCCGACGACCTCTTTGTGGATATCGCGCTGCTTTTCCATGACATAGCGTTTCATCACCTCGTCGGTATTGAATTCGGGCAGCTTGCACGGCAACGCGCATTCCACGGTGTCGTGCATGCATCTGTCCAATGACTCAACGAACCCGTCGGCCGAGGCGAGCGTGCCGGTCACAAGCTCTATCTGCTGGCGCGTTATGTCCTGGAACTGCACGTCCGCCAGAAGCTCCCTTGCGTGGCCGGATACCTCCCGGCCGCTTGTGCGCACCTGTTCGATAGTGCGGTTGTTGAGGTCGTTCAACTGCTTGTAGCTTTCGCCGAGCCTTGCCAGCTGCGCTTCCAGGCTCGTAAGTATGCCGGCCTCCTGTTTCTGGTTCCGCCGGTCGAGCTTCGAGGAGAACCGCGTCTCCACTTCGTTGGCCATCTGCGTGATGGCGTGCCCTATCTTCGACGCCGCCTTTTCCGACTGGCCGGAGAGCTTGCGCACCTCGTCGGCGACTATGGCGAACCCCCTGCCGTGCTCGCCGGCCCTGGCCGCCTCTATCGCCGCGTTAAGGGCCAGGAGGTTCGTCTGGTCGCTTATCTCCCGCAGGAGGTCCACCAGCGTCGTCATGGACTTCGACTTCTCGGCGAGCGTGATGACTATCCTGTAGTCCTGCTCCATGTCGTAGCGGCGCTTCTCTATGTATTTGCGGAGGTCGTCTATCGTCTTTTCGTTCGCCGTTATCGTCTCGTTGGACCTGTCCGCCAGGGCATCGCTCTGGGCGTGGAGCGCGTCCAGCATGTCGTTGAGCGATTTTATGGAGCCGTGTATCTCCTGCGCCTGGCCTATTATCTTGTGCGCCGCGCCGTCGGTCTGCTCTATGACGTTGCCGAGATGGGCGGTCGTCAGCCTGTTCACTTCCTTGAAGGCGCCGAAGAAACGCATTATTTTGCCCTCCCTGAGTTGGAAGTGCTCGCTGACGCCGATAATGTCGTCCAGGAGCGCCTGTTCGTTCCTGGCTATCTCCATCAAGGGCCTCGAGGACCATTTCAGCGTCAGAAGGAGGACCATCGACACCCCGAGCACGACCCAGAACGCGTCTTTTATCCAGTGGGAGTACGGCTGAGAGATTATCCCGTAATTGAAGGAATCTATCTGCGCGCCGAACAGGACCTCTATTACGCCGGGGATTATGATCGCCGCAACGGCCGATATGACTACCGTCTTCCTGTAGGTCGGGAGATAGATGAAAAGGAATTCATCCGCCCTGTGTTTCTTCCGGTCTTTCATGGGAAGTTCAATCTTTTCATGAGACGGAGCAACGGCGTCTCTTTTAGCGTTCCACTCCGGTACGACGGAAAAGGATCTCTGCGCGGCGCGGTTCATGCGGTTTTCAAAATACTTAAAACGCGCCGGACGCGGTCCTGACGTCCAGGCGGTCATTTTCCCCACGCAACGGCTGAGCGGCGAGAGATGCCGCTCAACAGCTTCTTCGGCGGGGAAAAAGGCGAACTTTAGCGTTTTTTCACAATACATATAGGGGGATATATTCGGGGGCGAGGGATTTCCGTCCGCCGTGCCGCACCGTTAAAAATATGTGACCTTGCCTTCCGCCGCGGCGCCTCCTTTGCCGTGCGACGGCCGCGCATGTTTCAGGTTGAAGACCTTGTTATGGATGTCGCGCTGTTTCTCCATCACGTAATGGTTCGCTATGGAGTCCACGTCGAATTCGGGGAACTGGGAGGGGTCCGCGCACATCGGGTTGCCGGCGACGAACCGGCCGAGCGGCCCCATATAGGCGCCTACCTCGGCAAGTGTCTTGAGGACAAGCTCCATCTGCTGGCGCGTTATGTCCTGGAACTGTATCCCGGCCAGAAGCTCCAGGGTGTTTTTGCTGACGTTCCGCCCGCTTGCGCTTATCTGTTCCGTGATGTTGTTATTGAGGCCGTTAAGCTCCTCGTAGCCTTCGCCGAGCCTCGCAAGCTGGCCTTCGAGGTTGGCGAGTATCCCGGCCTCCTGCTCGTAGTTATGCTGGTCGAGCTTTTTGCTGAATTGGGCCTCTATCTCCCCGGCCATCCGCGCCATGGCCTCACCTATCTGGGACGCCGCCCTTTCGGAGTGCATCGAGAGTTTCCTCACCTCATCGGCCACCACCGCGAAGCCCCTGCCGTGTTCGGCGGCCTTGGCGGCCTCTATGGCGGCGTTCAGCGCAAGGAGGTTCGTCTGGTCGCTTATCTCCTTGAGGATGTCCGCCAGCTTTATCATCGATTTGGCCTTGTCGGCCAGCGTTATTACCGTATTGTGGTCGTTTTTGACGTCCTGCCTGCGCCTCTCTATATACCCGCGGAGTTCGTCGATGGTTTCCTTATTGGCGGTGATCGTGGCGCTCGACCCGGCGGAGAGCGTCGTGCTCTGGGTGCGGCTGGAGGCGATCATGTCCTGAAAAAGCCCCATCGATTGGCTTATCCGCTGCGTCCGGTCTATTATCCGCTGGGCGGCCGCCTCGGTCTCCTTCACGATGTTCTCTATGTGCGCGCGCGCAAGCGAGTTAAGCTCGTCCTGCGTCCCGAGGAAACGCAGGACCCTCTCCTCCCTCAGCCGGTTGTGCTCGCTGGTGGAGTACAGGTCTTCGAGGAGTTTCTTCTCGTCGCCGGCCATATTCAACATCGGCTTCAAAGACCACTTCAGGGTTATGATAATGACTGTCGCGACCCCAAGGATCACCCAGAACGAATCCTCGGCCCACATCGAATAAGGCGGGCTCAGGATGACCGCGACGTATGAGTCTATCCAGTCGCCGATGGTTACCTGTACCACGCCGGGGATTATTAAGGCCGCCAGCGCGATAAAGAGGACAAGCCGCTTGTACGCAGGCTGATGGAGGAAGTGGAAGCCGGCGTACTTCTTTTTGACGTTGTTTTTGTTTGAATGGCCCGCCATGTCGACTCCGTCCGGATTTTGCGGCCTGTCCTTGTAAAAACGGCTGTAAAGCCCCGTTCAATGCTGGCTGAGACTACGGCACCGCGCTCGGCACGCATAGACATTATTTCGGAGAGATTAAAATCGTCTGAATAGTCCAAAAGGTTGATTTCAGCGCGTCCAGAGGGTTGATTTTTCGATGGGGGTGATTTTGGTTGAAACGGGGGTTTAGCGCTTATTCAAGGTGCGTGGAGAGCGCGGGGCCTGATAGAAAAGCCACGGGGAATCTTTGAGGTGCAGGGGAATCAATCCTTGTAAAGCACCTCTTTAATCTTGAGCTTGAGGTCTTCGGACCAGAACGGGTTGCCCTTCTGTATGAACCCCTTCACATGGAGCTGGAACCACTTAGGGTCAAGGACGAGGTCGTCTATTATGTCCTTTCCGGTGGTTATTATCGCTGGTATGTTGATGCCGGAGTCGGTCAGCCTCCTCAGGAGCTCTTCGCCGTCGAGCTTGGAGTCAGGGTCTTCGGAGTTCTTGAGGTACAGGTCCGTCACGATAAGGCTTACCTTGCCCCTGCGCAGGATATTCAACGCCTCGGTGGAGTTCTTTACCGCGAAGAGCTTGAGGTCGATGTCCTTCAGGGCGTTCTCCACCATGCGCCGGGCCAGCATGTCGTCCTCAATAAGGAGTATGGTGTCCTGGGCTGGGGCGGCGTGGACAGCCTCGGCAATGGGCTTGGCCTCGGCAACCGGCTTCATCGCCGCGGCAGGCCTGGCGGACGCGGCGGTTACGCATTCGGCCTCGAACCCGGCATGCCCTTTTTTCAGGAAGTGCTGCGCGCCGCACCGCACGCAATTTATCCGGACGCCCTTTTCCCACTCCGGGAGCATCTCGGCCGGGACCCAGAGCCTGAACCTGGTGGAACACTCCGAGCAGCTAACCTCTATGGACTCTTTTTTCTTGGCCATCTTGGTCTCTTTCAGGGCGCCGGTCTGCACTTTTTCTCCGTCTTTTATCTCCCGAGCTTAACCCGCCGGAAGCGGGCCCGTTGGGTCATGGAGCGCAAAAGCCGCGGGATGCCGCCATTAGGGCTTCCGGTAAAGGCGGGATTCTTTTTTACCTGTTTTTTTACGCCTAAGTACATGAATAATCAGTTTAACTTAATCAGACAGCGGTGTCAATAATTCTATGGAAAGGCGCGGGACGGCTTTAACGTTTCCTTCGGGTACTTGGCTATCGCAAGCTGTAAATGCAGGTTCCAACGGATACCACGGGGCTTGCTCCGGGGTGGTTCATTAGCATGTTGTAATGGGCCGTTATTATGGGTTATCATTGTTGAAAATCCATTACAGCCCGGCTCCACGGAACTCCACGGATATGAACATGCATAGCGAGCGCCCAGCCCGCAGCTTGCCGCGGGGTCAAGCGAGCGAATCGGATATAGATACTTCCTTACATGTCGAAGATTCCCCGCGGCTTGCCGCGGGGAGCTTCAACAAAGAGATGCTTGAGGAGACCTTTTCCCATATAAAAAGCGGCGTCCCTGTCCTTACCGTAAACGCGCGGCTCTCCCGCCATATCGCAAGGGAGTACGACCTGAGGATGAGGCGGGAGGGCAACTCGCTCTGGCAGACCCCCCTGATACTCCCGCTCGCCTCATGGCTGGAGAGGCTCTGGGAGTCCGCCGCATCCGGCCCGCCGCTCCTCGACGGCTTGAGGGCCGGGGTCCTCTGGGAAAAGGCTGTCCTCGGCGCCGTTAGGGCCCTGCCCGGCGTGCTCATCACGCGCGGGGTGGCTCAATCGGCCTATGAGGCGTATTCGCTCCTCAAGGGGCACTCCATAACGCTGCCGCAAGGGGGGATATACCTGACCGAAGAGGCGAAGGCCCTCCGGAAGTGGACGGCGATATACGAGGCCGAAGTAAGGAGGCTCGGATTCATCGACGGGCCCTCTGTAGTCTGGGCGGTGATTGACCTTATTGAGAGGGGCATGGTCTCTCCCACTCCTTCGCTGGTACTGGCCGGGTTTGACGAGCTTACGCCGGCTGCGGCCCGCCTTGTCGCGGCCCTTGAAAAAAACGGGACGGAGGTCATATTCCGGCCCTCGCCTCTGCCCGGGCCTGATCCCGCCGTAAGCCTGCCTGACATGTCCGGCAGGCTTATCGTAAGGCCGTGCGCGGATGAGACGCAGGAGGCTGTCCAGGCCGCGAGATGGCTGAGGTCAATCGCCGGGCCAGGGGTGCGGGCCGGGGTGATAGTCCCGGATATGAAGCGGTACAGGGATATCATAAAGAGGGAGTTCAGGGCCGAGCTTACGCCGCGGCGGATACTCACGGACGGGGAGGGGGACGATATATTCAATATCTCGCTCGGTGTCCCCCTATACGAGGAGCCGCTTGTAAATTCCGCGCTCGGGGTGCTATCCATCAAAGGCTGGAGGGAGGATATCTTGAGGCTCAGCTCGGTGCTCCTCTGCCCGTACTTCGCCTGCGCCGACGCAATGGCGCTTGCCGGGATAGACGCCGCGCTCAAGGAGGCCAACAGGCTCAAGGCCGGGCTTGAGGACGTTAGGGCGCTCGCAAGAGGCGGGGCGTTGGGGGCGCGCTTAGGCGAATGGATAGCCGCCTTGAGGGAGGCGCCGAAAAAAGAGCTTCCCGGCTTCTGGGCCCACAGTTTCAGCAGGTTCTTGAAAAGGGTCGGCTGGCTCGGCTCGATAAGGCTCAGCAGCCGCGAGTACCAGGCGTTTGCCGCGTGGAACGGGCTCCTTGAGGGGCTCTCCGGCCTCGACGACGTGCTCGGCAGGATAAGCCGGGCAGAGGCCGTATCGAGGCTCGCGTCCATGGCCAAAGACAGGATACACCAGCCGGAGAACCCGGATTGCGGGATAGAGGCGCTCGGCCTGCTTGAGTCCGCCGGCATCCGCTTCGACCATGTATGGATAATGGGGTGCCATGAGCGCTCATTCCCGTCCCAGCCCTCGCCGAACCCGTTCATCCCCCTCCACCTTCAGAAGACGCACGGACTGCCGCACTCGAGCCACGAAAGGGAGCTCTGGTTCGCAAAGTCCGTCCTGAAGAGGCTATTCGACGGCTCAGGGGCGATAACAGCGAGCTACCCGCTGAAGGCCGATGGGAAAGAGGCCAGGCTGAGCCCGCTTTTAAGCGGTTTGAACGGCCCCACCGCGGGGTCCGGGTTCGACGCTACGAGCCGTCTCAAGGACCTGAGCCGCAACGTCTGCGCGCTCGAGGATATGCCGGCGGAGCCCTTGATCCCGGTATCGCCGGAGGAGCGCGTACGGTTGACCGGCGGCGCCGAGATAATAAAGAACCAGTCGCTCTGTCCTTTCAAGGCCTTTGCCACGCACAGGCTCAATGCAAAGGCCATAGCGGCCCCCGACTTCGGCTTGAGCGAAAGGGAGCGGGGCAGCATCCTCCATACGGCGATGAAACTCTTCTGGGAGGCGCTCGGCGGGTCCGAGGGATTGAAGGGGCTCAAAGACGGCGGCGGCCTCGACGGCTTCGTACACGATCTCACGCTCCGGGCCTTCACTCATGTCAACCTTTACCCGCCGTTCTCTGACCGGTTCCTGGAGATGGAGCGGGAGCGGTGCGAGGCGCTCCTCAAGGAGTGGGCTGAGGTAGAGTCCGGGAGGGAGCCTTTCGCGGTCAAGATGGTCGAGCGCAGGGCTGAGATAGATATAAACGGCCTCAGGATAAACGGGCGGCTCGACAGGGTGGATACGGTGGACGGCGGGGACGTGGTCATCGACTACAAGAGCGGGGCCGTAAATAAGAAGGACTGGCTCACCGGACGGCCCAAAGACCCCCAGCTCCTGATCTACAGCCTCTCCGGGAGGTTCGACGCGATATCCTTTGCGAGGGTCGTGCCGGGGGAGTGCAGGTTCATAGGGATATCGAGCGCCGGGGACCTCCTGCCCGGCGTCGCGCCTATTGAGCAAGACAGGATAATCGGCGCCCCGGGAGGGGACTGGGACGGGCTCATGGCCCTCTGGAAAAAGACCGTGGAGGACCTCGCCGCCGCCTTTCTCGCGGGCGTTGCGGACGTGGACCCCGTGGAGGCGATAGGCCGGAACAGCACATGCGCGCATTGCGACATGGCGCTATTTTGCAGGGTCGTGGAGATGGACGTTTCAGGGGACGCGGATGAAGGCAACGGCAACGGGGACGGAAATGGCGATGGCTGAGCATATCGATGACTTGAGGGAGAGGGAGCGGGCCATAGACCCCTGCGCTTCATTTATCGTGCAGGCCCCGGCCGGCTCCGGCAAGACCGAGCTTCTGATGCAGCGGTACTTGAGACTCCTCTCGATCGTGGAGCGGCCCGAGGAGATACTCGCCCTTACCTTTACGAGGAAGGCCGCCGGGGAGATGGAGCAGAGGATATCCGGCGCGCTCATCAAGGCGCGGGACGGCGGGGCCCCGGCGACCGCGCACGAGGAGAAGACCCTGGGGCTCGCGCAAAAGGCCCTTGACAGGGACGCCATGCTTGGCTGGGGGCTTATCGAGAACCCCGGCAGGCTCAAGGTCCAGACCATAGACTCCTTCTGCTCATCGATAGTCAGGCAGACGCCGCTGACCTCGGCCCTGGGCGCACACCCGCTCATCAGCGACAACCCCAGGGAGCTTTACGTTGAAGCGGCGAAGAGGACCGTGGAGCTCGTGGACGAGGACTCGCCCGACGGCGAGTCCGTCAGAAAGGCGCTCAGGCACCTCGACAACTCGGTCACGGCGCTCACCAGGAGGCTCGTCATCATGCTCGCCAAAAGGGAGCAGTGGCTGAGGCACGTCAGGCCGGGCGCCCCCGAGGCGCCGCTGCGGAACGGCCTCGAAGGCTCGCTCCAAAGGATAGTCGAGGACTGCCTCGCCCGCGCCCTCAAGGCGTTCCCGAAAGACCTCCCAGGGGAGTTGAACGCGCTCATCGAGTGCGCGAGGTACGCCGCGGGCAACCTCGACGACGGCTCTCCTATAAGCGCCCTTGCAGGGATAACCGGGCTCCCCGCCGCGCGCGCGCAAGACCTCATGCTCTGGCGGGGGATAAGGGAACTCCTTCTTACAAAAGAAAATAAATGGAGGAAGACGGTAAACAAGAATACCGGCTTCCCGGCGGATAAGACCGATGAGGCGAAGTCCATGAAGGGGCTCATCATGCAGGTGATAGAGGCCTTTGATGCGCGCAAGGGGTTTTTATTGAATGGGCTTTCCAACATCCGGGACCTGCCTGAGCCGCGCTACAGCGAGGAGGAATGGGAGATACTGAGCGCGCTCCTCCATCTCCTCCCGGTCGCGGAAAGGGTCCTTGCCGGGGTCTTCGCCGAAGAGGGGTCTGCCGACTTCCAGGCGATATCGATGGCGGCGCTCTCCGCCCTCGGGAGCGAGGACGAGCCTACAGACCTGATGCTCTCCCTCGACCTGAGGATAAGGCACATCCTGGTGGATGAGTACCAGGACACGTCGCGCACCCAGCTAAAGCTCCTCGAGGCCCTTACGCGCGGATGGGAGAGGGGGGACGGCAGGACGCTATTTGTGGTCGGGGACCCGATGCAGTCGATATACCTATTCAGGGAGGCCGAGGTCGGGCTCTTCCTCGACGCCAGGAAAAACGGCATCGGTACGGTCGAGCTTGCCCCGCTCACCTTGAGGAGCAACTTCAGGTCGGGCGCGGGGATAGTGGAATGGGTGAACGGCTCCTTTGAGGGGGCGTTCCCCGCTGAAGAGGATATATTCATGGGCTCGATCAGGTACTCCCCGTCGAGCGCGGTCAGGCCCTCCACCGGAGCCGCCGTTGACGTTATCGTCACAGAAGGCAAGGACGGCGTTGAAGAGGCGGCAAGGGTGGCATCCATAATAAAGGGCGTCGGCAAGGATGAGAGCGCGGCGATACTGTGCAGGTCGCGCGGCCACCTTGTCGAGATAATAAAGGCGCTCAAGGCCGAAGGTCTCAAGTACAGGGCGCAGGAGATGGACGCGCTCTCGGATAAGCCGGCGGCGAGGGACCTCCTCGCGCTCCTGCGCGCCATAAGCCACCCCTGCGACAGGGTGGCGTGGCTTGCGGTATTGAGGGCGCCGTGGTGCGGGCTCGGCCTCAACGACCTCTACGCGCTTTGCGCCCCTGACAGGACAAGCCCCCTGCCGGAGATACTGGATGACGAAAGCCGGTTATCCCGGCTCGGCGACGGCGCAAGGGAGAGGCTCCTGCCGGTATATGAAAAGATAAAAAGGGCGATGGGCCTCCGGGGCAGGGTGGAGCTTCGGGACCTGCTTGAAGGGTTGTGGGTGGAACTCGGCGGACCTGCCTGCGTTACCGAGGAGTCCTCCATGAAGGACGCCGAGGCGTTCTTCGACATAGTCGGCTCGGTAAGCGTCGCCGGAGGGATCGACCCGCTTAAGGACGTGGAGGAGCGCGTCCGGTCGTTCCGTTCGCCGGAGAGCGGCGCGATGGAGGCCAACGTGGAGCTTATGACCATACACAAGGCAAAGGGCCTTGAGTTCGACCACGTCATCATCCCCGGGGCCGGGAGCCCGCCCAGGAGAGAGGAAGATAGCCTGCTTATGTGGCTTGAGAGGGGGGACGACCTCCTCCTTGCCCCGATCAGGGAAAAGACAGGCGGCAAGGAGAGCCCCATATACGGCCTCCTTAAAAAGATAGATAAGGATAAGCGGGAGATCGAAAAGACCCGCCTCCTCTACGTCGCGGCTACAAGGGCGAGGAAGAGGCTCCATATCTCCGGACACGTCAAGGGTGCGGAGGAAGGCGGGTTCTCGATAGAGCCCCGGTCGCTCCTCTCAACGATAGCCCATGTGATCACCGACGATATGATAACGCGGCACACCGACCCCGCGGACAACGGGGCAAAGGAGAGCGCCGGGCAGAGGCGGATGCTTCGCCTCAAAAGGCTTCCGTTGTCGTGGAGGCTCCCTGACGCGCCTCCGCCGGTACGGACGGACAGGTCCGCTGTCGAGAGGGCAGTCGGCACTGAGCCGCTATTTTACTGGGCCGGGGAGGAGATAAGGCACCTGGGCGCTATCGTCCACAGGTACCTCTGCAGGATAGCGGGCGAGGGGGTTGATAGATGGGACAGGGACAGGGTCCTATCAGAGAGGGGGAGGATGGAGGCGTCGTTTTGCGCCCTCGGCCTCGGACGGAGCAAGGCGAAGGAGAGGGGGGCGGAGGCCGCTGATATACTCCTCAAGGCGTTGAACGACGGGCGCGGCAGGTGGGCGCTCGGGGGCCGCGAGGAGGGGGCTGTGGAGAGTGCCCTGACCGGGGTCTTGAACAACGAGATAGTGCGCGTTGTGATAGACCGGACGTTTGTGGAGAATAACGTCCGGTGGGTGATAGACTACAAGACGAGCCGGCACGAGGGCGGCTCGCTCGAAGGGTTCCTGCAAAGCGAAAAAGAGAGGTACACGGCCCAGCTTGAAAGATACGCGGAACTCTTGAAGGCCGGTGGCGAGAAAAGGGAGATTAAAAAGGGGCTGTACTATCCGGCCCTGGGGGTGTGGGTGGAGTGGTAAAAAAACTGACGCTGGTTCTGGTCGAGCCGTTGCGTCTCTTTCCGGGGGTGGAGTCCTTTGCGTTCCGGCGGGGTCAGCCGCGGCTCTTTTGATATTTACCGCAGTCAATGTTTTGTGGTATAGTTCCGCGAGGAGGTGATGCGTATGAGACAGGTTGTTTTGTATCAGGATGAAGATGGTGTTTGGATAGCAGAATGCCCTTCGCTTCCGGGCGTCGTCAGCGACGGCGCAACCGTTGAAGAAACCATCGCAAACGTTAAAGAGGCTATTACCGGCTACATCGAGGCCTTGAAGGAAGATAATCTGCCTGTTCCGCCGGAACAGAACATCACGCTCCTTGTCGCCGTATGAGCAGTCTTCCCTCCATCGGCAGCCGCGAGTGCATCGCTGCGCTTGAACGCGCCGGCTTTCACTTCAAACGACAGGAGGGCAGCCACGTCATCATGCGCCGCGATCAGCCCTTCGCTTAAACGGTCGTGCCAGTACGCAAGACCCTGCCCAAGGGCACGCTTCGTTCAATCCTGCGTCAAGCCGGTCTCTCCGTCGATGAGTTCCTGAAGCTCCTTTAACTCCTTACTGCGCCGTCAAGGATGGGAACCCCTGAGGGCACGGGAAGGCCGATTACAGAAAAAACCGTCGTCAGTAGAGCGATGGGCCTGAGGGCAGATACTGCTCCATGCGCCCGAATCGGGCCGAGGTCAGAAAATGGAAGTTGTTGACGAGGCGAAGGCCCGAATCAAGGGCGAAGCGAATGGCCGTTTTATTTATGCCCGGGACCGCGAAGCCTATCTTCCGCTCCATCGCGGCGGCGTCGCGGCAGGCGAGGGCCAGGACGGCCCCGGCATAGCGCGGTTCTTTCCATGCGGCGGGGCCGATGACGCCGCGGTTGATGTAGTAGTAGCCGGCGGCCTTCCCGTTGCAAAGCACCTGCCGCCCCATAAGCCCAGCGCGGCCCGACCATAACTCATGGTCCACCTCACGCCGGGTGCCGCGCACCGTCAAGTCAAGCTCCATGGCTACAGACATTTCAAGCGGCGCGGATTCGCAGCCGTACGGCGCGTCGTGGAGGCGGTCGGGAGCGCCCTCGAAGGCGAGGATCTCATAGCCCGGCAGCATCCCTACCTTCATGTAAGAGGCCATAGCCGTCATATCGACGGACGACCAGGTGAAAAAAGCCGCGGCCCCGGCCTCTTTGCCGGCCTCAAATACCTGCCTTAGCAGCGGCATGCCTATCTTTTTCTGCTGCATGTCCGGGTAGACCCAGAAGGCGGAGAGGTACCAGAGCTTGTCCCGGATGATGGCCCCGGCTATGGCGATTATCCGTCCATCCGATTCGGCAAGACGGAATACGCCGGTAGAGCGCACATGCTCGTATCCCAGGAGCACTGCGCCGCGCGGCGGCGCGGGTGCCGAAATGTTATTCCGCCCGTACATGTCGCTTAAGGCCGTTAAAAAAAGATCGGCCATCCGCCCCACGTCATCTGGACGCGCCGCGCGGTACGCGATATCCGCCATAAAGCCGTTCTCCCCTGATGTCAAATATCATTCTGTTGTCAGAAGGGAACTCCTGAGCACGCCCGCTCACTTCCCCTCCAGCCGCTCCAGTATGAATCTTATCTGCCTGTCGCCGGGGTTGAGCCTCAGGGCCTCCCTGAGCGCGGCCCTTGCCGGGCCTTCCTCGTTGAGCTGGTAGAGGAGGAGGCCGTATGACTTTGCGAGGTTCGAGTCGTTGGGGAATTTATCTACGCCCCTTTTAAGATACTCCAACGCCTTTTTGTTGTCGTCCATGGACTGGTACGAGAGCGCGAGGTAGTAGTACGCCGTGGGGCTATCTTCTATCTTCAACGCCTCCTCAAAGGCCGAGGCCGCCCCGCCGAAGTTCCTCTCACGGTAGTACTTCCCGGCCTTTATGTTAAGCTCCGCGAGCTTCTCTTTCCGGGCCTCGGGCGAGAGCGCCGCATAGGGGTTTACGATGACGTCCACAGGCTTGCCGGAGGGGTAGGGGGCGTCAAGGGTTTTTGATACCCGGATGTCGCCCTTGAGCCTCATCTCATCGCGGTTCACGGTCCCGAGGTAATTGCCCCCAACCGCGAGCGGGGGGCCGGAAGAGTCGATGTTCACCCCGTTGCCGTAGACGTTGTTCTCGATCATCTCAGGGCTTGAGCTAAGGACGACAAGGGCGATAGAGTTCTGGGTTATGTCGTTCCTTTTGATAGATGGCATCGAGTTGTCGACCCGCACGCCCTCGGAGTTATGCCAGATGGTGGAGCCCGTGATGGACGGTGACGGCGCACCGTAGGAGACGAGGCCGGCCCCGTTGTACTCTATGATGGAGTCCGATATCAGAGTGTCGCTGTTCCTTAGGGAGACACCCGCGTCCGCGCCCCTGACCCTCACGAAACGGAGGCTGCTCTTGCCGCCCTCTATGGATACGCCCTTGAACCTCTCTTCAGGGGCCTTTGGCAGGAACTCCACCATCAGGTCCTTTTCGCCGTTGGCAACCAACGCCCCTAAGACCCTCAAAGACGCGCCCTTTTCAAAGAATACCTTCGCATCCGGCATGGCAACGAGCGTGACGCCGTTTTCAACGACAGTATCGCCTCTGACGAGGTATGAGCCCGCGTTGAGCGTCGTGTCCTTTTTTATCCTTTCGGGGAGCGGGACTATCTCGCGCTCCCTCAACGCAAGCCTTACCGCCTCCGACCTCTCGCCGACGTTGCCGGCGGAGTCCACGGCCGCGACCCTGTAGTAATAGCCCTGACCGGGCTCAAGGCCCTTGTCGGCGAATACGGTCTCCTCAGTGAACCCGGCCTCCTCGAATTCGGAGATGGGCTTCCTGCCCTTGAATACCCTGTAGCCCTTCAAGTCGCCGGCCTTGACCCCGTCCCACGCGAGCTCCACCCTGTCAATAAAGGCCCGGCCCTTGAGCCCTCCCACGGGAGGCGGCGGCGTGGTGTCTATCGTCAGGAACCCGCTTATGTCGAGCCACCTCGACTCCTCCCCGCCCGCCCTCCTCAGGTATACGATGACCGGCGCGTCCTCTACGTTGTCTCCGGGCAGGGCCGTGTACTCCCCGAGGTACTCGCCGGGGGAGACCTCCTTCATGGGCAGGGCCTTTTTAAGCCCCCCAATCTCAAATAGCCCGATGAGGCCCTTTTCGCCCTCCATCGCCACCTTTACGGTCTTGCCCTTGCCGAAGGGGCCTTCCTTCGCGTTCGACATGGCGTTCTTGATCACGGGCGCGTCCTCGGCCTTGAACCCCTCTGGCACCGGCACCTTTTCGTTCAACTTCCAGCCGAGCTCGTTTATGACCCTTATCTGCTGGATATCCCGCAGGTTCATGGCGGTTGAGACTATCGTCATTACGGCCCCGATAGGGGAGAGCGGAAGCCCTCCCTCGTGGTACCGCGCCGCCTCCTTGATCCTCCAGAGCTCCTTGCCTGTCCGGGCGTCCACCATCCAGACCTCGGCCTCCACCCCCATCTGGGAGTAGGCCACGGCAAAGACCTTCTTGTAATCAGTCACCCTGCCGTAGATGAGCCCCTGCGCCCCGACGGCCTCCGCGACGTCCTTTGGCGGAATATCAAAGACGGTCTTTCCGGACGACCTTTCGAGGAGCGCTATCTTTTCATCGACTACCGAAGGCTCGATGTCGTTGAAGGGCTTGGAGCTGAAGTGGTTGAAGAAGCTTTTGCGCACCGGGGAGGCGAGCCCTATCTCGTCGGTGTCGTTGCCGAACGGAAGGACGGCCACGGACTTCGGGTAGCCAGCCGCGGATATTGCCGCATCTTCCGTTGCCTTGACCGTCTGTTGCGTTGGCGCGCAACCGTAGAATACGCAGGATATCAAGAGGAAGACGGAGACGTAAAAGGTTCTTCGGTGCATGGGGAGCGTTCCATTTCTTATATGCGCGTGTAGAGCCAACAGGCCGGGACAGCCTCCGGGTTTCCGGGTAAGCCGCGTCAAGCGAAGGTGGGAAAACTGAGGGTATTTTAGCGGGCGGCAGGTGCGTTGTCAAAATAAATATTCCGGGACAGATTGGCCGTTTTGTGACAGGTTCTTGAGTTAAAAATTATCAAGCAAAGGTTTAATCTGAATTAATACCGCTTGACATGAGGGTATGAAAGTGATAGATTAGGGTCGATGAATACTCGGCAAAGGCAAGATGCCTTTGAGGGTGAGAAATCCGGGATTTAGAGGTGATGAGTGCCTCAAAAGCAATGTCAGGGGATATGTAGACGATGCTTTTGGGGTTTTTTTTTGTCAGGGCGGGTTCAGTTAGCCGCGATTATCGACACCGAGAGGACGCATCCATGACGTTACGGGCGGAGAATCCCCTTCCATTAAAGGCCCATCTGGTCGCCGGAGCGCTCTTTTTAAGCTCAATTCTCTTTAGCGGCACTGCCCATGCCATACACAAGGGCGCCGGGGACCTCGTCTGCGGCAATTGCCACACGATGCACAACAGCCAGGGGGGAAGCTCCCTCGGAGGGTTGGCCGACGGTTCGCTCATACTGCTCAGAGGCCCGGTCAGCACAAGGGCCGAGGTACACAAGTTCTGCCTCCAGTGCCATGCCAGCAACGGCTTCAACGCGACCGTCTTGCAACCCCCGCGAACGTGATGGCCCCGAAGGTCTGGTCTTCGGCGACATGGACCTCGGACGACGCCTTCAACATGATAGGCTCGGCCGGCAACTTCTCGCCGGAGCTTGATTCGAGTTGGAACGCCTCCACCGTGAACCTGCTCGGCAAGGGGCATTCCACATAAACATCTTCAGGAACCTGAGGGTGAATCCGACCGGGGCGTCGGCCAACAGCGGCGTTAAATTCGCCAACGACCCCACAAAGACGTATCTCGAACACCATAGCTACGTGGGCGGCGTGAACGGCGCCTACTTCGGCGGCACGGAACTGGACAACGGAGGCAACGTTATATGGCCCGTTTACAGGGGGACCCTGACCGGCAATCCCGTCACCGACAGCGCGAACAGCAATTCCTACGCCAGTGGATATGACGGTAATCTTTCGCTCAACCCAACCATGTCCAGGTGGTGCGCCCAGTGCCATGACAAGTGGCATGAGGTCATATCGACCACAAATGGTCCGACATTTGGAACGCCTACCGCGGAATTTGCTACCGGCCCCGGACCGGATTGGAGAAGGCATCCTGTGAACGGTATGATGCCGAGGGCCGCGGCGCAGGGGTGCGCTACCACTTGCCATACATCGCTCCTGGATAGATCGACTTACAATAACGCTCTCATCACTCAGGGTAAGGGTCTTCCCGTAACGGCAAGCGACTATTATGCAGGGTATGCGTATTATCTGCCGGAATGCGGGGCGGCTGGTAACCCGGCCTGTACTTTAATGGATGCCACAGGCGGCGGTAGTGCTCGCGCTAACCACAAGGTCTTCTGCCTGTCCTGCCATTTCGCGCACGGCGGGCCTTATAACGACAACTTGAGGTGGGATTACACCCAGGTCGTCAGCACCGGGGACCAGACCGGCAACGGCGTGCCTGTGACAAAGGGCTGCCAGCTCTGCCACAACAGGGGCGGTTAGCGCCCGTAATTAACCACCCCGCGGCAAGCTAAGGGGTGTCTCTTTATACATCCCATCCGAAGGATGGGTCGGGGAGGGTGATATCCTCTACACCCCCACCCACCCTCCCCCGTCAAGGGGAGGAGATTTTTGTGCCGTGAAA
>JACRNN010000194.1 GCA_016234955.1 Deltaproteobacteria bacterium
GCCCCGCCGTAGACCACGTGCGCCGTCGGGCTCATCTGTTCTCTTCCTTGCACGCGTTCAGTATCTCTTCCGAATGTTTGAAACGCTCAAGGACGAAGCTGTCGTATATCCCCTTCAGTGTATCGAGGGCCGAGAAACGCATGGGGTATATCTTTTTCTTCACCAGATAGGCCTTCACCAGATAGTAAAAGAGGAAGTAGGCCTTTGTAAAGGGCAGTTGTATGAGCCTCTTGACGACGAGGTTCCTCAGGGACGGCTTCCAGAGGCAGACGGTTGAAAGGAGAGAGAGGTTCCTCTGGAGGAGCTTTTCCCGCGGGGTGAAGCACGAAAGCGGGGAGGTGGACTGATAGCTCATGTGTAGCGAGTCGAAGTCCCCGTCAAAGTCCCCCCGCTCCACCGCGTATCTCGCAAGCTCGGTGCCGGGGTAAGGGAAGAATAGCGGGAACTCCCCGAACGTCACCCTGCACTCGATGTTGAGGTCGAGAGATTCTATATCCTCCTTCAATGACGTCCCCGGTATGGCGAATATGGTGTTTGAAAATGTCGGAATGCCGTGCCTTGAGCACAGGGCGAACGCCCCGGTCATCTGCTCCTTCGTCATGTTGCGCTTGAGGACCGAGTTCCTTATGTATTCGTTGCCGCTCTCTATCGACATGCTGAGGGAGGCGAGCCCGGCCTTCTTGAGCTTTAAAAGCACCGGCTCGGTCAGACAGTTGGCGCGCATGAGGCAGTGGAACGGGAGCCCGACTTCTTTTTTGTATCTGACCGAGAACTCATCGAGCCATTCGTCGTCCTTCAACACGAATATGTCGTCGTAGAACTTTATGAACTGCGTCGGGTATCTCGTTTTCAGCTCCTTCAGCTCCTCAACGACCCTTCCGACGCTCATCCTGACGGCCAAAGGGCCCTTGCCCTTGTACAGGAGGTTATATTCGCGGTTGAAGCAGTATGTGCACCTGTACGGGCACCCGCGCCCGGCCATGAAGCTGCGCATCGGGAACCTGCCGAGCCTGGTCCTTGAATAGAATAGCTCCCGGTCGAGGAACGGCAGGTCGTCAAGCGACGTCCTCCGGGGGCGTATGACGGGGGGCAAATTGCTCTTGAAGTTCGCCCTCGTGACGATGTTCGGTATGTTATCTATCGGGCCGTTTTTTTCAATAGCGTCGAGGAACTCGGGCCAGGCGTCGTCGCCCTCTCCGACGCAGAGCGCGTCAAAGGGGTGCCGGGTTATAAGCTCAGGAAAGAACGTCGTGTGCGGCCCTCCCATCACGGTGAATATCCGCTTGCTTATCGCCTTGACCGCGTCGTTGGCGGCTATATAGTATTTGTGCTCCCCTGTCTTGGCGCTGAAGGCCGCTACGTCAGGCGCAAAGGACTTGACGGTCTTTTTAAGGTCCCCGTCGGCGAGGACGCAGAGCCCCGTGGTATGCCCCATTCTCCTGGCGAGCGCGGACAGGAGCATTATGCCCATCGGGTCTATGTACTCCACGTCCTTTATCACGAACAGTATCTTCATATCAATATATCAATCAGCTCAGTAGGTTGGGTTGCGTTTTTCAACCCAACGATTTGCCGGAAGGATTGTGGGGGGGTTAGGTGTAAGCCGTAACCCGCCGGATGTCAGACAACCATTCGGCGGGTGTGACCCGCCATACGCTTGCTAACCCAACCTACGCATCTGACACCCTTTGGGGCTTCAAGCCCTGGGAGGTCTCATTGTCACCCGTTGCCCGCGTTCAGCTCCACGCGCCTGCGAGGGGAGCTGTAGATGGCCCGCCCCCTGACACGCACGTCCCAGAAGAGCCCCGATATCGCGCCGATGACGCTCAAGACGTTCTTGAGCGCGAAGGCCTTTGTCCTGCCCGCGTCCCTCTGCCGTATATCGACGCCGACCTCGATGAAACTCGCCCCGGAGCGGAGCAGTCTTACCAGTATTGCGGCCATGTACGCAAAGCCCGAGGTCTTTAACGGGACCTTCTTGAGGAGCGCGGCCTTTATCAGGCAGGTGCCGTTATAGTACCTGAGCCTTGTGCCGAAGAGCGTATTCATGACGGCCACGAAGAGCCGCGAGATGGCCCTCCTTGCAAGGGGCCTGACATGCGTGTTCGCCGTGTAGGGCACGACGACGTCGGCCTTGCCGGCAAGGCTTAAGACCTTGCCTATGGCCTCGGCCGGGATCTCGTTGTCGCCGGGGACCATGATGACGTAGTCCTTCCTGGCGAGCCTTACGCCCTCGGAGTAATTGTAGCCGAACCCCATGTTCCTCAAGTTGTGGACGACCCTTATCTTCCCGTCTTTTCTCCTCAGCTCCTCGGCTATCGCGCCGGTTGCGTCAACGCTCCTGTCGTTGAATATGAGTATCTCGTGGTCGCTGAACGCGCCGGTGGAGGCGAGGGCCTCCTTTATCGCGGCTATCGTCGCCCTAATGTTGTCCTCCTCGTTGTAGCAGGGGACTATTATCGATACGCTCGTCTTCATTTCGACCAGACCATCTTCTCTATGGCGCCGACTATCTCTTTTTTGCCGGGGTAGTACAGGGCCTCGAGCGCCGGGCTTGCCGGGGCAGGGGCCTCTGGCAGGCCTATGCGGACGGGGGCGGCCTTGAGGCTCTTGAACGCGCCCTCGACCGCGCTTGCGACGACCTCGGCCCCTATGCCGCAATCCCTCCAGCCGGTGTCTACGGTTACGAGCCTGCCGGTCTTTTTTACCGATTCAGTGATGAGGGCGGTGTCCAACGGCTTTATCGTCCTCAGGTCTATCACATCGCACTCTATGCCGCGCCCCTTCAGTTCATCTGCGGCAAGGAGCGCCTCGTATACCATGTATGAGAGGGCCGCTATAGTTACGTCCCTGCCGGCTCTGCGCACTACGGCCTTTCCTATGGGCACGGTGTACGGCCCTTCCGGGACGTGGCCCGTGTGGTCGTAGAGCCACCGGTGCTCTATGATTATGACGGGGTTGTTGTCCTCCACCGCGGCCCTCAGGAGCCCCTTGGCGTCGTAGGGGGTGGCGGGCATCACGACCTTGAGCCCCGGTATATTGGCGAGGATCGATTGCAGGCTCTGGGAGTGCTGGGCCGCGGAGCCCCAGCCCCTGCCGATTATCGCCCTTATTGTCAGTGGGACGCTCGCGCGCCCGCCGAACATGTAGCTCCACTTGGCGGCGTGGTTTATTATCTGGTCGAGTGAGAGGGGGATGAAGTCCACCCTCATGTGCGCGAGTATCGGCCTCATCCCGCAGAGCGCGGCCCCGACGGCGATGCCGGTTATGCCGTTCTCGGCGAGCGCGGCGTCCATGCACCGGCCTTTGCCGAACCTCTCATGTAGCCCCTTTGTGGTGCCGAAGACTCCCCCCGCGTCGTCGACCCCCTGGCCCATGACGAAGACCCTCTTGTCCTCCTCCATGAGCTCGACCGTGGCCTCGAGGATGGCGTCCCTGTACGCAAGCCCCCGGACGCCCTCCTTTTGGGGGAAGGCCCTCTCGAACTCGTCTCTGTTCCTGTATGTCCTGGTCCAGGGCATATCTATCGACCACCCGCGTAGACGTCGCTCAGAAGCTCGCTCTGCGTGGGGTATGTGCTCTCCTTAGCGTAGGCGACCGCCTCCTCAAGCTCGGTTTCTATCCCATGAGCCAGCTCGTCCATATCCCGGCGCGAGATTATATCGGAGGCGGCGAGGCGGTCCGCGAACGACCTTATCGGGCAACGACCTTTCCAGCGGAGGAGCTCTTCTCTGTCCCTAAAACCCTTTTCAAAGTCCTCCTCAGGCCCGACGTGGCCCTTCCACCTGTAGGTAACGGCCTCGACAAGGGTGGGCCCGCCGCCTTTTCGTGCCCTCTCCACCGCCTCCCTTGAGGCCGTGTATACGGCCGCGGCGTCGTTGCCGTCAACGCATACGCCGTGGGCGTCGAAGGCCCTGGCGCTCTCGAATATCCTGCATGCGGGCTGTCTGGCGGCCTGCGGTGAGTTGGTGGCGTAGAAGTTGTTTTCGCAGACGAATACCACGGGGAGTTTCCTGAGCGAGGCGAAGTTGAAGGATTCGTAGAACGTACCCTCGTCATAAGCGCCGTCGCCGAAGAATATGACCGTGACCCTATCTTCGCCCCTCATGGATGAGGCAAGGGCCGCGCCCACGCCCATCGGTATCCCGCCGCCGACTATGGCCGAGGTCCCCATGACCCCGTTCTCCGTGTCTATCAGGTGCATGGAGCCGCCCTTGCCCCCGCTGCATCCGGTAGATTTTCCGTATAGCTCGGCCATCAGGGGCTTGAACCCGCTCCCCTTTGCTATGCAGTGGCCGTGGCCCCTGTGGTTTGAGAATACGTAGTCCATCGCATGGAGGTTGGCGCAGACCCCGGCCGGGATCGCCTCCTGCCCGATGCACAGGTGCACCGGACACCGCATCTCCTGCTCCGGGTAGAGTTCCACTATCTTCTCCTCGAACATGCGTATCCTGAGCATCGTCGAGTAGATATTTTTAAGCGTCTCTTCAGGGATTTTTCGCGACAGGTCTTTCATCTTTCGTCCGGTTGAAGCTCCCCGCGGCCTTTCCGCGGGTCTCGCGCTCGCCATGCATGTTCAGATGAAGTTGACGTGGGGGCCGGGGTGCTTAAGCTCCCAGAGATAGCGGTTCACCTCGTCCATCCTGCAGTTCTTCCGGCACTCCCCGGTATCGAGGCCGTTTGCGACGAACTCCATCGCCTTGTTCCTCTTCGCGCCGGTCCATATCTCCTCGAAGGTGTTATCGTTGATGTTGCCGAAGATGAAGCGCTCGTCCCCGAGATACGCGCTGCAGCCCCAGACCCCGCCGCCGGAATCGATATAGCTCCAGAAAGGGAGCGCAAGGCATCTCTCATACCCCCTGCCGTCCTCATCGAGCTTTTTCATGGCGTTCACCCTGAATATTACCTTGAAGTCATCGGAGCAGAGCCCCTCAAGCTCGTCTTTCAGGTGGAGGTACTCGCCGTACTTTAGCCCCTCGTAGAGCCTGGTGATGGAGCTTGGGTGCTGTGAGTAGGATTTTATGACGAGGTAGTCGGCCCCGATCTCCTTCGCCGTTCTGGCCAGCGCGAGCGCCTCATGGGCGTTCTCCGGCAGGAGTATCATCTGCATGCCGATGGCTGTTGGCAGGCCCTCGGCCTCCCTTCTCTTTACCGCCGCCGAGATGTTCCGTAGCACGGTAGTGAAGTCCTCCTCCCTGCACCCGTGCACCCTGGCGTAGGTCTCTTTGCTTCCGGCGTTGATGCTTATCTTTATCCAGGTTATGGACGGGAGGCAGGCTTCCATCAGCTTGACGCCGAAGAGGACGCCGTTGGAGGTCACGGCCACGTCCATGCCGGCCCTTTTCGTATGGTTTATTATCTCCCCGATATCCCTGTGCAGGAGCGGCTCGCCCTCTCCGGCGTACATCACGCTCCTGAGGCCGAGGGAGGACATCTCATCGAGCCTTTTATTGAGAAGGTCTCTGTCGAGGCGGCGGGGCCTGTACTCCATGAAGTCCAGGGCGCAGTACGTGCATCTGTGGTTGCATGACCCCACGGGGGAAATCTCCACGTATATGGGGTAGACAAGGGCGCCGTTGAGCCAGTCGTTGACGCGGCCTACATGGAACATCAGTTTGTGGCTGTCTATCCTGAATTCATCCATTTCTTGACCGCTCCGACCCCGGCTCCATTTTTAAAGATAACACACAGTTGGCGCGCCTTCAACAACGTAATTTCGCCAGCTGTTGAACATGCATAGCGAGCGCATTCCCCGCTAGCCAAGCTGCGGGGTCAAGCGAGCGAATAGAAATATATACTCCCTTATATGTCGAAGATTCCCCGCGGAAAAGCCGCGGGGAGCTTAAAGAGCGTTGTGCGCTGTCGGGTTAATCGGGTGTCATGCGGATGGGACGGCCTTTGGGCAGGCATCGCTTGACATTCCACAGCTTGTTGAATATATTATTCATATAGAATAAGGGTAGTTAGAAAGTGAGGTGATCTTTATGGTGAAGGATCCCATATGTGGAATGGAAGTCGAGGAGAAAGGCGCGGAGTTTATGGTACACTTTGAGCACGAGACCTTTTATTTCTGCACAAAGACGTGCCAGGAGAATTTTGAGCTTGAAGAGGGCATCCGCCACGATGAGACCGGGAAAAAATGGTGGCAAAAAATAATAAAAGAACCAAAGGGCGCTCCACCCAAGTGCCATTAAAAAAATAGAATGGGGAAGGTCAAACTGGTCAAGGATGGCGTCTATTCTTATGTGCGCCACCCGCAATATTCAGGGCTTTTCCTGATCACGATAGGGCTTCTCATTCAATGGCCTACACTGATTACGTTCCTCATGTGGCCGATCCTTATAATAGCTTATTACAAGCTCTCAAGGAGAGAGGAAGAGGAGATGGAGAGGGAATTTGGGGACAAGTACGGGAAGTACAGGGAGGCTGTCCCGATGTTTATCCCGCGCATCAGTTAAAGTCCAAAGGGAGAATTTATGTGGGGTTATGATTTTTCGTCCATATTGATAATAGTATTGTTCGTAGTATTCATGTTCCTGATGCATCGGAGAGGAGGCGGCATGGGGTGCTGCGGCGGAGGCCATTCAGATAAAAAGAAAAAGGGCGACTCGGAGAAAAAGGATGAGTCTACCGGCCATCAGCATTGAAGGTTGCCTCTAAAAATCAGTTATTTTTTATGAGGTCGAGGCAGGGGCGAAAATAAAAGCGGAGCATATATGCGAATATGTGAGCATTTTATTTTCGCCCCAACAAAGAGATCAGGAAAAAGAGCTATTTTTAGAGGTAGCCTGAAGTCAATTCCAATCCTTTAAGGTATCTATGTGGGGCTTGTATTTGCGCCGCTTTATAACCTGTTCAATATGAAACCGGGCAGGCCTCAATTTGGGATTATACAAGGAGATAATATGGCAAGAGACCCTGTATGCGGAATGGATGTAGACCCGAAAAAAGCCGCCGGCAAGAGCGCATATAAAGGGCAGGATATCTATTTCTGCTCCATGAAATGCAAGGAGCGCTTTGATAAGGACCCTGTTGCCTTTATGTCCGGAAATGGCGGAGAGGTCGAGGCGCATAAGGAAATGACAGCCGCTGAAGCGGGCGCGCATGAGACGGCCAAGGATCCTATCTGCGGAATGGTCGTCGATAAGAACAAGTCCCTCAAAAAAGACCTCGGGGGAAGGATGCACTATTTTTGCTCGGATGGCTGCTTGAAGACTTTCGAGGCCCCGGAAGAAGAGCTCAAGAAGATGAAAAGGCGGGTCTCCATAGCCCTGTTCGGGGTACTCGCCCTTGCCCTCTTGAGGGCGGCCTTTTTCCTGGGCCTTGCGGCAGGCGCGACGATTATAACCTGGGCGCCGATACCTCAACTTCCGTGGTTCACCTGGGGGATGTGGCTCTTTATCCTTGTCACGCCCGTCCAGTTCATAGGGGGATGGGGCTTTTACAAGGGTGCGTATAATGCGATAAAGAACCGGATGATAAACATGGATTTTTTAATCGCACTGGGGACGACCGTGGCCTATGTGTATTCGGTCATAGTCATCTTCGCTCCGGATATCCTGCCCGTGAAGGTGGCTGAGAGGGACGTGTATTTCGAGGTCTCCGCCGTCATCATAGCATTCGTCCTTCTTGGAAAATACATGGAAGAGATTATAAGGAAAAAGTCCTCGGCCGCGGTAAGGAAACTTCTCGACCTTAAGCC
>JACRNN010000195.1 GCA_016234955.1 Deltaproteobacteria bacterium
AGCCATACGACAGGAAGAAACCCGCCAGTATCCCGATCATGGCCATCCGGTGTTGCCCCTGCAATTTCCCCAGATGGATAAGCTCTCCGATTATATACAGAATGGATCCCGCGGCAAGCGTAAGAAAAAGCAGCTCAATGGCGGCCGATATAAAGAACGAGCCTATTATTGTGCCGAAGAAGGTAGGGGCTCCTCCTATGAACCCGGCAAGAGCCAGGAACTTCCAGTCCACTTTCTTTAGCTTCAGCGGAGCGGCGATTCCAAAACCCTCTGTCGCATTGTGCAACGCGAAGCCGACGATGAGCAGATATGCCAGAGAAATGGCCCCGACGGCGTATTCCTGACCGATTGCGAGCCCCTCGCTGAAGTTATGAAGCCCTATACCTATGGCGATCATCAAAGAGAGGCGCTTGGAACGCACCGCAGGGTCGGATTCCCTGTCCGACCCGATGAAATGCTCTTCAAACAATGTCAGGCCGAGCAACCCTATCGAGAAGCCGGCGACAAGGATAAAAGCCAGAAATACCGATTCGGCCAAGCCCCCTCTCAGAAGACCCGACTTTGCCGATTCTTCGACCATCTCAAGGGCTTTGTGCGCTATCTCGATCAGGAGGAATATAAGCACGCCTACGGATAGGGAATTGAGAAAAGCCCGCATCCGGGGTTTCGTAGAGAGAACAGCTACAGGAAGGCCGAGGAAGATGGTAAAACCCGCGATAGCGCCAAGCAGCAATAAATGTGCGAAACTCATGATTCCCCCATGACAGATGACATTGCGATAGATGATAATGAAATTCACTTTCAATGTCAAGAGAAAAAAGCTCTCCGCCCGTCCGGTTATCTTTTCAAAGACTCAACGCCAAAGGTGTATTTACCGTTCCTTAACATGTTCAAGGCACTTGTTCAACAGGGTCGCTATGTGGTCATCGGCAAGCGAATAATACGCAAGCTTCCCCTCCCGGCGATAGCTGACAAGCCGCATACCCCGAAGAAGGCGCAGGTGATTCGAGACGGCGGTGCGCCCGATCCCGAGCATGGCGGCCAGGTCGCAAACGCACAACTCCCCATGTGAGAGCGCTTGAACTACCCGTAACCGCGTGGGGTCGCCCAGCAATGCGAAGGTCTCCGCCATGACAGAAATAGCATCCTCTGAGGCCATACGGGCGGCGATCTCCTTCACGGCCTTCGTTTGGAAAGATACTCCACTATGTCGAAGAGGCCGAGACAAGGAAGTCGAGCTACCAGAGGTTCGGGGAAACCTTCGGCAGATACTATACGCCTTTCATGTTCGCGCTCTCCCTCATGGTGATAATCGTTCCGGCTATATTCATATCGCCCCGATCGGTTCAGGAGGCCGCAACCATTTGGTTTTTCAAATGGTTGCGGCTTTTTCTTTTTAGCGATCCGCACCCGTTGCCCGGCCTCTATCCCCGGCTGTCTTTTTTAACGTTCTGAAGCCTCCCCGGGTTCTCAATCCCTGGCCCGTTCATTTCCTTAAGGCTATTTCTAAAAATAGCTCTTTTCCCTGATCTCTTTGTTAGGGCGAAAATAAAATGCTCACATATTCGCATATATGCTCCGCTTTTATTTTCGCCCCTGCCTCGACCTCGGAAAAAATAACTGATTTTTAGAAGTAGCCTTAAATTTTCCCCGATACAGGACGATAAGTAAAGTGGACGGACAGACCGCGCGGCCCGGGACCTTTGCCCGGCCCCCGATGCGGCGGTCCCGGTGCGTGAACCCTTCAGGCTGAAATACAACATGCGTTTTTTATGGAGAGCGGAATGGAAGAGACCATATTATTCGTTGACGACGAGCAGAACGTACTGAACTCCCTTGTGAGGCTCTTCAGGGGAGAGGGATTCAGGGTGCTTACGGCGGACAGGGGCGTGGCCGGGCTCGAGTTGGTAAAAAATAACAGGGTGTCGGTTGTCATATCCGACCACATGATGCCGGGGATGGACGGGGTGAAGTTGCTCTCACTCGTGAAGGAGGTCTCGCCCGAAACGGTCAGGTGCCTCCTGACGGCGTATGCCGACCTGAAATCGTCGATGGCGGCCATCAACGAAGGCGAGGTCTACAGGTACATAATGAAACCGTGGGACCCGGACGATCTCAGGCATATAGTAAGGGAGGCCGTTCAAAGATACCGGCAGGCGACCGATAATAAGATGATCAATCAGGCCGCCATGAGGCAGAACGCCGAGCTTACGGACATGGTCTTCAGGGACGTCCTGAAGGAGGACAGGGAGGGCAATGATTCAAAGAACATCCTTGTGGCCGACGACAGCGTCTTTTTCAGGACCAAGCTGAGCGACATACTCGCCGAAGCCGGACACATGGTCGGGTTTGCAAGTGACGGCAAGGAGGTCATAAGCAACCTGACGTTGAACGCCGGCTCCATAGACCTTGTCATCCTCGACCTTCAGATGCCCGATATCGACGGTTTTGGCGTGTTGCAGTGGATGAATGACAACGGTCTCAACGGCAAGCCGCCTGTCCTTGTCACGACCGGGGCATATGATGCCGGGAATCTTCTCGTAAGGCTCAGAAGCCTCGGCGCGACAGGGCTTCTGTCAAAGGGTTTTACGCCCGAACAGGTCATCTTCAGGATAAACAGGATACTCTTCCCTGAGAAGGTGGCGAAGATAAACAAGTGGAAACGGGTGCCGGTGTCGATACCGGTCGACTTCACCGACGGACATCAGTCGAGGACGGGCTTTTTTCTTAATATAAGCGAAACAGGGGCGTTCCTGTACACGATGGCCGAGTTAAGCGCGGGGTTGCGGCTGGTATTGAAGTTCGTCCTCCCCGGCATAGGCAAGGTTTTTGAGATAATCGGCAACGTCAAATGGGCGACCGGCGAGGTCCACGGCAAGGCGCTCTTCTGCGGCTATGGCATCGTGTTTAACGCCATCTTCCATACGGACCGGCAGATACTGAGGGAGTTCATAAGCGACGAGGCCGTGAAGATAGAGACGGACAATTATCAGTAAGACACAGGCCGCTCCACGGCAATCCATAATCACTCCATCAGGGCCTGCCGCAACCCCCCCTGCCGCTCTCCATGCTTGTTGACACCCTGGGGTAAAAAATAATAATATATACAGGTTCAGGGAAGCGCACGGCCAAACCGCCGTGGACCTATTGTACGGCAGGGCCGTGGGCCGGAGTCGGCAGGGGACCGGCCTTCATAAGCTCAAGGCAAACGGAGAGCAGGGATTATCTTATGAACATGCATAGCGAGCGCCCAGCCCGCAGCTTGCCGCGGGGTCAAGCGAGCGAATCGGATATAGATACTTCCTTACATGTCGAAGATTCCCGCGGAAAAGCCGCGGGGAGCTTCAATATCAGACGTCTTTCCATTGGACCCGGAGATGTTCCGGCTGTAAATAAAGGCTTGATGCGCCTGTGCTCCAAAGGCTTTACCCTCATAGAGCTCATGGTCGTTATCGTCATCCTCGGGATCCTTGCCGCTATAATCGCCCCTCGGATAATAGGCAGGACCGATGAGGCGAAGGTGACGGAGACAAAGGTCCAGATACGCAACCTTGAAACCGCCCTGAGGATGTATAAGCTCGACAACGGCGATTACCCCACTACCGAGCAGGGCCTCGATGCCCTCGTTGAAAAGCCGGCTATCGGGACGATACCGAAGAACTGGCACGATGGCGGGTACCTTGAGAAGAAAAAGGCGCCTAACGACGCGTGGGGGAACCGCTTCGTGTACGTCTCCCCCGGGCTCCACGGCGACTACGACATAATCTCCTACGGAGCCGACGGCGCAAAGGGCGGAGAGAAGTTCAGCGCCGACATCGAGAGCTGGAACATGGACTGACCTTCTCCTTAACCGCCTTCCGAACGGGGAAAAGACTGGTGATATGGCCGAACCCCACCGTATGCCGCGCCGAGGGGGCGCAAGAGGCTTTACCCTCATAGAGCTCATCGCCGTGATAGCCGTCATAGGCGCGGCGGCTTTGATTGTTTTTCCCAGGCTTCCCTCTGTTGATGAACTGCTCTTCAATTCCGACTGCAGGAAACTGTCGGGACTTATCAGGTACTTGAACGAGACCTCTTATTCAAAGAAGAAGTTCTACCGGGTGCGGTTCACACCGGGGCAGGGGACCGTCGAGGTCGAAGAGTCCCGCGACGGTTATACGTTTATTGCCGACGGGGAGACGTCCAGGGGCCTTGTCATGGAGGATACCTCCATAGAGGAAGTGGTTCTGCAAGGGGCCGGCACTATCAATCAAGGAGAGGTGGCCGTGGTCTTCGCGCCGGGGACGGGGGCCGAGGCGTTCAACCTCCACCTCAAAAGGCGCGAGCGCAGGACCACCATAAGCTACAACCCGTATTCAGGCAAGGTGAAGGTGGTGCAGGGGTATGTTTAGGGCAGGCGTTGAAGAGTTCCTCCGCTTTCCGCGGCGCAACCGGGGCCTTGCTCAACCCGGGGCGCGGGGGTTCACGCAGGGGGACTTCACGGCATACGGGCACCCGGAGTACAACTGGGCGTATGTCAGCGAGGACTTCATGATAAAGGGCGTTAAAAAAGTCCACGTCACCGTTACGTGGGACGGCGGACAGGGCTACACCATAGAGACTTACAGGCGTTGAGAGGCCCGTGTATGACAGGCCGCGATAGTCAACACC
Organism: Deltaproteobacteria bacterium; assembly: GCA_016234955.1. Taxonomy (GTDB): domain Bacteria; phylum Desulfobacterota; class GWC2-55-46; order GWC2-55-46; family GWC2-55-46; genus JACRLF01. The sequence goes on from JACRNN010000195.1 coordinate 4,651, forward strand.
GGGCGGGCCGCGAAGCGGAGATGATAATGGCCCCCGGTACCGTCGGCCGGCCGGCGGATGAGGAGATGGAGCGGCACAAGCGCATATCCCCTATGTCAAAGGCGGGCCGGAGCGGGGGGTTCACGCTCTTGGAGGTGCTTGTGGCCGTCGGGCTTGCGGCGGCGGTGTTAGCGGCGCTGTACGCGACCTTTTTTTCGGTGCTCAGGAGCCGCGAGGCGGTGGACAGGGCCCTTGAGCGCTCGGCGGAGATAAGGCGCTTCCTCGACAGGTTCGGCAGCGAGGCGCACTCCGCGTACTTCAGCGCCAATAACCCGTTGACCTCTTTTTCCGGCGAGGAGAACTACAAGCTCGGGGCGCCAACGAGTGAGCTCTCGTTCACGTCCTTCAATTACCCGGCGCTGGTGGAGGCCAGGCCGGTCTCCGACCTGGTGTATATCAGATACTTCGTGGAGAAGTCCGACTCCGGCATCTACGCCCTCTACAGGGAGTCCGCCAACCCCTTCGCCGCGCAAAAGGGCGCGGCCTTCAAGGTGGAGGCGGTGGAGGACATAGACGGCTTCGAGGCGAGCTTTTACAACGGCAAGGAGTGGGTAAAGGCGTGGGACTCCTCACTTGAGGGGCGGCCCCCGGAGGCCGTAAAGGCGGTGGTCAGGATAAGGGAAGGCCGGGACATATCCGAGTTCTCGGCGATAGCGAGGGTAAAGGTCAGATGAGGGGGGCCGCCGGAAAGTTCGCATCTTCCCAGAGGGGCATCGCCCTGGTGGTGGCTCTGTTGATCACCGCCATAGTCGTGGCCGTGATAACGGAGATAGTCTACGCGGTCCACCTGGAGGCGTCCATGACAGAGGCATTCACGGACTCGCAGAAGGCCTCGATCCTGGCCGAAGGGGGGGTGGACCTCGCCACCCTGTCCATATCCGAGACGTTCAAGGACAAGGGGTACATATATTTTACCGCGCAGGAGGCGCGGAGGAAACTCCCCGCGGCCGGCGGAGAGCTCGATATCAGGGTGGAGGACGAGCAGGGCAAATTCCCCCTGAACTCCATCGTCTATCAGAGCGGAGAGGCCAACGAGGAGAAGTACGCCGCGTTCAAGAGGCTCCTGAGCTCATTGAGGCTCCCGGAGGAGCTCGCGGCCTCCATGGCCGACTGGATAGACGTCAACGATACGCCGAGGCCGGGCGGGGCCGAGGGCCGCGACTACTACGGGCTCTTGAATCCGGCGTACCAGGCCAGGAACGCCTCCCTCGACTCTCTGGACGAGATGCTCCTTGTCAAGGGGTACACCCCTGCCGTGTTCAGGAAGCTCTCGCCGTATGTCACTGTATACGGGGACGGCCTCGTCAACATCAACACCGCGTCGAGAGAGGTCATAATGGCCTTATCGAGCGATATAACCGCCGACATGGCGCAGAGGGTAATGGAATACAGGGAGAAAGAGCCCTTCAAGGACATTTCCGAGATACGCAAGGTGACGGGTTTCGAGACAATCGGTTTCAGCCTCCAGGGCGTCATAACCGTCACAAGCGATTATTTCAGGATATATTCGCGGGGGGTTGCCGGCGAGGGGATAAGGGACGTGGAGGCGGTCGTGGAGCTCAAGAATCGTAAGATCGCCTATTGGAGAGAGAGGTAGTGGCAAGGAGCCTGCTGGTCATAGAGTTCTGCAGGGACGCGGTGCGGGCCGGGGTCTTTAAATCCGGCAAGACCGAGCCCCTTGAGTTTCTGGAGGCGCCGAGGGGGGAAGGCCCGGCTGTCGAGCTAAAGGCCCTGATGGGCGAGATAGGGCGCAGGGGCTTGAAGGGGTCCATGAGGACGTTTGTCGCCCTCGACCCGGCGCTTGTAAGCCTGAGGGTCGTAACGCTGCCCTTCTCCGACAAGAGCAAGCTCGACGAGGTAATCGGGTTCGAGGCGCAGGATATCTTCCTTAAGGACGTGGATGAGCTCGCGCTCGCCTCCCTTCCTTTGGGCTCGGGCAGGGCCGTTGCGGCGGCGGTGGAGAAGACGGTATTGAGGGAGTACCTCGCGGCCTTCAAGGAATCGGGGATAGACCCGGAGTGGATAGGCCTGAGCATGCTTTCAAAGGACAGGGTCTTGAGGGAGACCCTCGGCGCTGAGGGGTCCGGCGCCTTCCTCGACGACGAATCCCTGACCGTCGTAAAAGACGGCGGGCCGTTCTTATATAAGCGCATAAGCGACGCCGACGACTTGAGGCTCTCCCTTGCCGCCCTTGAGGACGAAGGGGTCGATATAGGGCGCTTCTACGCCGCGGACAGGGCCGCCACTCTGTTAGATACGCTCGGCGTGCCATGCGAGACGGCCGGTAAATACTCCGGCGGAAGGGCCGGCGTCATGGCTGTGGCGATGCACGTCGGAGAGGGGTTCAAGGACGGGGTCAACTTCAGGGCCGGCGAGTTCGCGGACACGGGCAGGATAGAGGCCGCTAAAAGGGGTTTCAAAACCGAAATAGTCCTGCTCGCGGTCCTCCTTATCGTATGGGGCGGATACGCGTACCTGAAGAACAGGTACCTCGACTCAAGCCTCAGGCGTTTGAACTCCGTCATCGAGGGCTCCTACCGCGAGCTATTCCCCGGGGAGGCCGGGGCAACGGATTTTTCTTACCGGCTCGAGGCGAAGCTCAAGGCGCTCAGGGACGAGAAAAAGATAATAGGCAACGGGGTAGACGTGCCGGAGGCCCTGAGGCGGATATCCCTTGCCGCCGGTAAGGAAGGCTCCGTGCGCCTCTATCAGGCGCGCATCTCCGAGGGCAAGGTAATTGCCGGCGGAGAGACCTCTTCCTTTGACGGGGCCGACCGCTTCAGGGATTCCATGTCCAGGCTAAAGTACTTCAAGGAGATAACACTTACGGACGTGAAGTCCTCGGCCGCCGGAGGGGTCAACTTCAACATAACGGCCGTAATCAGGGACGCGCCATAGGATGAGATTGTTCGGTGGTATAGGCGGGAGGTTCAAATGGTCTGAGCCTGTATATATCAGGGGCGCTGTCGCGCTCCTGATAGCGTGCGCCGTTGTGTACGCCCTTTACCTCTCAACCGCCTCGAAGGAAAAGAAGGTGGCGGCCAAAAAGGCCGAGCTCGCGTCGTTCGACAAGCTCAGGGATGAGTACGCAACCGAGCTCTCGATAGTAGCCCCGCTTGAGAAAAAGCTCAGCCAGACCCGGCCCGGGCTCTCGGCAGGCTCGATAATCGAGGAGATAGCCTCCGGCATAGGGATAAAGAAGAACGTCGCCTCGTTCAAGCCGCTGGAAACCAAGTCCGATAAGGGATATGAGCAGAGCGGCGTGGAGGTCAGGGTGGAGGGGGTGACGCTGAACCAGCTCATGAACCTCATATACAGGATGGAGAAGCACGAAAGTCTCCTGCTCGTCAGGGAGTTCTCCATGAAGTCCCGTTTCGACAACCCCGACCTCTTCGACGCGAGGCTCCACGTGGAGCTTGTGAGCAGAAGGCCGTGATCAACGATACCCGAATGACGCAGGGCGACACCATTTCATTCCATGAGCGTATTTAAGGCGTTAAACGCATTCATAGCCGCGGCAATCTTCCTCGGGAGCGCCCTCGCGGCGCGGCAGTACGTGGTCTTGAGGATCATGCCGCAGGGCGGGCCCGCGCGCGCCCAGGCAAGGCAGGCCGTTGCGCGGGGAGAAGAGGTACAGCCTGACGCCTCGCGCTACGATGATATCTTCGCGGGCGGCGTGTTCGGCAAGGGGAAGTTCACGGTACTCGGCTCCGTTGCCAGGGGCGCGGCGCCCGGCGCGGCGCGCGGCGACATAGCGCTTGTGGGGACGGCGGTCGGGGGCAGGGGGTACGCCATTTTCCAGGAGACGCAGTCCAGGAGGCAGGCGCTCGTTGAGAAAGGCGAGGAGGTCTTCAATATCGGGGTCTTGACGCGCATCGAGCGCGACAGGGCCTTTGTGCTCTCAAACGGGAGAGAGGTGGTATTCTACATGCCCGCGGAAGAAAAGCCCGAGGGCGCGCCGCCTGTCGCCGCCCCTGGAGGCCGCCCGCCGTTCAAGGGCGTCGTAGCCCCGCAGGGCGGGAATGGGCCCGGGTGGATTATCGACAGGAGGGCGTTAGACGACGTCCTCGCGAACACGGATAAGTTGTTGACTGACGCAAGGCTGCTGCCTTATAGTGATAAGGGCAGGACCTCCGGCTTTACGATAAGCGAGATAAAGCCGGGCGGGTTGTTCAGCCTCATGGGTTTCGTAAACGGAGACGTCATACTGAAGGTAAACGACTACGGCATAGATTCCCCTGAAAAGGCCGCGCAGATACTCTCCGGCATCAAGGGGGAATCGAGCGTGACCCTCGATATACTGAGGGACGGCCGGCCGAAGCGGTTGAGCTATCAGATAAGATAAAAAGGCATATGAAGACCCTTTCCAAAGACTCCTGCAACGCACTCCGGGCCCTGCGGCTCGCGCTCATGCTCCTGATCTTGGCGTGCACGGCGCTCATCCATCCGTCAACGGCAAAGGCCGCCCGGAAGAAGGCGCCGCCTTCATCCGGCAAGATACTCATCAACTTCGTCGACGTGGACATCATAAGCCTTGCCGGCTTCATCAGCAAGATAACCGGCAAGAACATCATCTACGATTCGAACATCACCGGCAAGGTCACGATAGTGGCCCCCTCCAGGATAGATACCGAAGAGGCCTTTGACATCTTCACATCGGTATTGAAGCTCAAAGGGTATGCGATAGTATATACCGGTATGGCGTACAAGATAGTCCCGGCGGCTGAAGTCAAGCAGGGGCCGCTCGAGGTCCTGTCCGGGGACAAGGGCTTGAGGAGGAACGAGGAGTACATGGCAAGGGTGATATCCCTCAACTATGTCCAGAGCCAGGACGTCCTCTCGATGCTCCAGCCGCTTGTGTCGAGGGAGGGCTATATCGCCTCCTTCGCCAAATCCAACGCCATCCTGGTGGTGGACAGCTCCCTGAACATCGATAAGATACTCAAGATAACGGCGATGATCGACGCGGAGCCGCTGGCGTACACCCCGGAGATAGTCTATCTCAAGCACTCCCAGGCCGAGAGCGTGGGACAGTCGTTGAAGCAGCTCAAGGCCGGCAGGATGGGCGTGGGAAGGACTGACAAGACGTATGCCGTGGGCGAATCCGGGCCCATAGCGGACAAGAGGCTCAATGCCATCATCCTCTACGGCTCCCCTGAAGAGAACGGTACGTACAGGAAGCTGATAGCCGCCCTCGACGTCCCGTCCCCGGAGACGAGCTCGAGGGTGAACGTATATTATCTTGAGAACGCGGACGCCGCCGAGGTCGCCAAGGTCCTCGAGGGGCTAACCAGGCAACAGCAGACCCATACCTCGGCTGTGGGCGCGGCCCCCGGGGCCGACGGGGCCCAGAAGCTCTCGATAACCGCGGATAAGTCCACGAACTCGCTTATAATAACGGCCTCTCCGGAGGAGTACCAGTCGGTCGTGCAGGTCGTCCAGAAGCTCGACAGGAGGCCGAAACAGGTCTTTGTTGAGGCCATGATAACCGAGGTCTCCATCAATAAGACCCTCGAGCTCGGGGCCAAGTGGAGGCTTGCCGCGGAAAAGGACGGCCAGCCTGTCCTGATAGGCGGGACAGGCTCCATAGACACCACCACGGTCCAGAGCGTATTGACCGGCATGGCCGGGCTTACTCTCGGAGGGCTCGGCAACCTGATGACCGTCCCGCTCACTAACTCGGACGGCACGGTGACGAACCTGACCGTGCCCGGGTTCGCGGCAATGCTCAGCCTCTCCGACCTCAAGGACGTCATAAACGTGCTCTCCACCCCAAATATCCTTACCAGCGACAACAAGGAGGCCGAGATAATCGTCGGCGAGAACGTGCCGTTTTTAAGCAAGCTCGAGTCGACCGCCGCCACCACAGGCCAGACGCTCCTGCAGTCCATAGAGAGGAAGGACGTCGGCATCACGCTCAGGATCAAGCCCCAGATAAGCGAGGGGGGCTACATAAAGCTCGACATCTACCAGGAGATATCCGCCCTTGAAACCGCTTCCGTGACCACCGCCGACGTCGTCACGACCAAACGCTCCGCGAAGACCTCGGTCGTAGTCAAGGACAAGCAGACGGTGGTGATAGGCGGGCTCATACAGGACAAGGAGACCAAGAGCGTATCCAAGGTCCCGCTCCTCGGCGACATCCCCTTTCTCGGCTGGCTCTTCAAGTCCACGTCCACCGAAAGGCAGAAGACCAACCTGCTGGTATTCCTGACGCCTACGATTGTGAATGACTTCGACACACTCAACGCCTTGAAGGACAGGAAGCAATTGGAGTTTGACAAGAACATGTCGGTCGAGGACAAGGACAGGAAAAAAGACGGCAAGGACGCCGAGAAGTGAGCGGCGCGTCCGCAAGCTCAGGATGCTCTGAAAAATTATACCGATGGGGTCATTCTGAGTCTGTAGGGCGGGTTAGGCGTAAGCCGTAACCCGCCGGATGTCAGACAACCATTCGGCGGGTGTGACCCGCCCTACGCTCCCTCAGAATGACATCTAAAACATAATTAATCGGAGCTTCCCTAAGGCTTTTCAATATCTTTATAGAGGGCCGATAATGGGCATTAAGATGGCGGACAACGACGACTCCATGCCTTACGCGATATGCCTGCCCTTCAGGGAGGGGATAGACGACGCGGACATCGACCCCTCTTTCCTGGACAGGTTCCCGCTCTCGTTCGTAAAGAAAAACCTCGTATTCCCGCTCAAGGTCGAGGACGGCAGGCTCATCGTAGCCGTGGCGAGCCCCAAGTCCCTCTACGCCGTCGAGGACATGGGCAGGTCGATAGGCGCGCCTGTCAGCGCCGTCCTTGCGCCTCAGGACAAGATACTGGAGGCCATAAACAGGCATTACGAGAGGCTCTCCGGGTCCGCGCAGGAGGTGGTCGACGAGCTCCACGGGGATAGCCTCGACGTTATAGCGCACCAGTTCGAGGAGCCTAAGGACCTCCTTGAGCTTACGAACGAGGCCCCGATAATAAGGCTCCTCAATTCGCTCCTGTTCCAGGCCGTCAAGGAGAGGGCGAGCGACATACACATAGAGCCTTTCGAGCGCGAGGTGGACGTGCGTTTCAGAAGGGACGGTGCGCTCTCCTCGGTCTTATCCCCTCCCAAGGTCGTCCAGGAGGCGCTCATATCGAGGGTCAAGATAATGTCGGGGCTCGACATAGCTGAAAAGAGGCTCCCTCAGGACGGCAGGATAAGGCTCCTTGTGGCGGGCAGGGACATAGACGTGAGGGTCTCGGTTGTGCCTACCACCTTCGGGGAAAGGGTGGTCTTGAGGCTCCTCGACAGGAAGGGGGCCGGGGTAAGCCTCCAGGAGATCGGCCTCAGCGCGGCCCAGGTCGAGGCCACGGACGGACTCCTGAAGAGGAATAACGGCATAATACTTGCGACCGGGCCGACTGGTTCAGGGAAAACGACGACGCTCTACGCGGCGATGAACAGGATAAACTTCCATGAGAGGAACGTCATCACCGTGGAGGACCCGGTGGAGTACCAGTTGAGGGGGGTCGGGCAGATACAGGTCAACACGAAGATAGGGCTCACCTTCGCCAAGGGGCTCCGCTCCATACTGAGGCAGGACCCCGACGTCATAATGGTCGGAGAGATAAGGGACCTTGAAACCGCCGAGATGGCGATACAGGCATCCCTTACCGGCCACCTCGTGCTCTCCACCCTCCACACGAACGACGCGCCTTCGGCCGTTACCCGGCTCGTGGACATGGGGGTGCTCCCGTTCCTCCTCTCATCCTCCCTGACCGCCGTGCTCGCCCAGAGGCTTGTAAGGGTCATTTGCAACAACTGCAGGGAGGAGTACGCGCCCGCCGAGGCCGAGCTGACGGTATTTGGGGGCCACGCCCCGAAGAGGCTGTTCAGGGGCAGGGGGTGTGATAAGTGCCTGAAGACCGGCTACAGCGGGCAGACCGGGATATTCGAGTTCATGCACGTGGACAACGAAATGAGGCCGGTAATACTCAAGAACCCGGACTCCACCACGATCAGGAAGTACGCCGCGTCTCGCGGCATGAGGACGCTGAGGGAAGACGGCCTCGATAAGGCCGCCTCCGGGATAACCACCCTTGAAGAGGTCGTGAGGGTAGCTGAGAACGATTAACAGTCTCGGTTATCGGTTGTCTGTTATCGGTAAAAATACGTCTTTATCCTTCACTGATAACCGATAACCGATAATTGAATTTACCGATATGCCTATATTCCAATACAGGGCTTATGACTCGCTGGGCAAAGAGGTACTCGGCTCCATCGAGGCCGTCAGCGTCAGGGAGGCGGCTGACAGGGTCAAGAAAGAGGGCCTGTTCCCGAGGGACCTGCGCGTCCAGGGGCTTGAGGGCAGATCCCTGACGCGCCTCAGGCCGGTATCGCTCAATGACCTTGCCGCCATGACGCGCCAGCTCTCCTCCCTCCTCAGTTCCGGCACCACCCTTTTCGACGCGCTGACGCTCCTTGTGGACGAGGAGGAGAACGTCTCCCTGAAGGGCGCGCTCATCGCGGTCAAGGAGGGCGTGACCGCGGGTAGTTCCCTTTCCGGCGCGCTTGAGGCGCACCCTGACATATTCCCGGAGATGTACGTAAGGGCGGTTGAGGCCGGCGAGGCCGGCGGAGCGCTTGAGGGCGCGCTCCTGCGGCTCTCAGAGTACCTCGATGCAAAGGCGCGGGTATACGCCAGGGTAAGGACCGCCCTCATCTACCCGGCGCTCATGGTAATAGTCGGGGCCGGGGTCCTGTTTTTCCTCTTCCTCTTCGTCGTGCCTAAGATAACGGCTATTTTCGAAGACACCAAAAGCACCCTGCCGCTTGTGACAAGGGCGCTCGTGGCGATGGTGAACGTGGTGACGGGCTACTGGCCGGTGCTCGTCCTGGCCGCCGCGGGCCTGTCGTTTGCCGGATGGAGGGTTATGAAGACGCCCAGGGGCAGGGGGGCGGCGCAGAGGTTTCTGCTCAACGCGCCATTCATGGGCAGGCTCTTCTCTAAATTCTATATGGCTAATTTCGCGAGGACGCTCGGGAGCCTGCTCAGCAGCGGCGTGCCCATAATAAACGCCCTTGACATGACAAGGCGGGTCCTCCACCACTCCGTGTTCGATGAGGCGTTGACCAGGACGGTCAGGGAGGTTACGGAGGGGGCCACGCTCTCGGCGAGCATGAGGAACACCGGGGCCTTCCCCGGCATACTTACGCACATAGTGGCCACAGGGGAGAGGAGCGGCGAGCTCGATAAGCTCCTTCTCAAGTCCGCGGATAACTACGAAAGGGAGTTCGAGGCGTCGGTCGAGAGGTCGCTCTCCCTGCTCGAACCGGCGATAGTGCTCGTCATGGGCGCGGTGGTCGGCTTCATAGTGCTCGCCATACTTCTGCCCATATTCGAGCTCAATCAGGTTATAAGATAGGGGTTTCTTATCGAGCCGGGATCAGGGTTTCGACCCTGTTTTTAATCTCCTTATAGCCGCAAACCCAGCCAGGCCGCTGCCGAGGAGGAGAAGTGTGGAAGGTTCCGGGACTGAGGCGACATTAGTGCAATTGACCTGACCACCATTGCCGCCGTAGCTCCCGCCACTTGAGCCGCCGTAGCTCCCGCCGCTTGAGCCGCCGTAGCTCCCGCCGCTTGAGCCGCCGTAGCTCCCGCCGCTTGAGCCGCCGTAGCTCCCGCCGCTTGAGCCGCCGTAGCTCCCGCCACTTGAGCCGCCGTAGCTCCCGCCGCTTGAGCCGCCGTAGCTCCCGCCACTTGAGCCGCCGTAGCTCCCGCCACTTGAGCCGCCGTAGCTCCCGCCACTTGAGCCGCCGTAGCTCCCGCCACTTGAGCCGCCGTAGCTCCCGCCGCTTGAGCCGC
>JACRNN010000196.1 GCA_016234955.1 Deltaproteobacteria bacterium
CTCGGTCTCCACAAGGGCGGAGATACACAACTTCTGCTTCCAGTGCCACTCAAGCGACGGAGCGCAGGCCACGACGGCGTTCCAGCCTCACAGCAACAGCGCTCCGAAGATACTGCTCGATTCCGTCAACATAACCACCAAGTGGGCCCAGGGCTCCGCCTTCAATATCATCGGTTCCGGCGGAGACTTCCAGTATGCCTGCGGCAACAGCGTTTCCGGCGTATGGGACTGCTCCTCGCTTGACGGCGCGGGCGTTGCGCTCGGCAAGGGCCACTCTCTCGGCGCTACGAACGTAACGCCTCCTGGCGCCAATGACGGCCCCCTGGCGGCGTTTACATGCACCTCGTGCCATGACCCGCACGGGACGGATAACGCCGCGAACGCGACCATCAGCAAGTTCAGGAACCTGAGGAAGACCCCGACCGACTCCGGCGCAACGTCGGTTGCGGTTGACCTTACGTCCGGTAGCGCTACCCAGCACAATAGCTGGGTCGGCGGCATAACCGGCACGTTCGGCGGCGGCGGCAACTATATCCCCGTCAACCAGGCGACCGGCGCATCTTACGGCGTCGCCACCGCCTCAAGGTCCACCATATGGCCGATCTACCGGGGCACGCTCACGGGCACCGCGGCTACCGACGCCGCTAACAGCAACTCCTACGGCGGCGGGGCCAACGGTCTGGCCAAGTGGTGCGCCACATGCCATGACAAGTGGCACGAGCTCAACGTGGCCGGCAACCAGAACGGAAACGACTGGCAGAGGCATCCGGTGGATAACATCCTCCAGGACGCTTCGCCTACTTCCGGCGACGGCGTCACGATCTTCGACCCGACCAACTACAGCGTGACGACGGCCGGCCAGGTACTCCCCGTGGCATCGGGGTCGACCTCCAACAGGGTCTTCTACATGACGACCGCCACGTCGGACAAGGTCTTCTGCTTCTCCTGCCACTACGCTCACGGTGGGCCGTACTACGACAACCTGAGGTGGGACTACACGTCCTCCGTCTCGGTCGGCGACCAGGTAGGCAATGGGGTGCCGTCGAACAGAGGCTGCCAGCTCTGCCACAACAGGGGCGGTTAGCAGCGGCTGTGCCGTAGGGAAATGCAAAGGGAGGGCCGTACATACGGCCCTCCCTTTTTTCTATTTACATATCGCCGGCAAAAATGTAAATTATAAAGTATGCGTGAAATACATCTCAGAGGCGCGGTCAGGGTACTCCTTGCCGTCATTTTCCTGTTCCTCTCGGCCGCTTCAACTAAAGCGGAGGAACCGTCCGCGAACTACCGCCTTAAATATCTCTTTTCGGTCGACGCGAAGACGACCGGCTATAAGTTAAGGGGCATAATCGGCATGTATGTGGATGAGACGGCCAGGGAGATCTACATACTTGACGGGGGCAACAGGAGGGTGGTGATAACGGACACCGAAGGCACCCCGCTCTATAACTTCAGGATACCCCAGGACAAGGACATATCTTTCGCGTGCATCGTCGTGGACAAGCTCGGCCGCATCATGATAGCCGGAGGCAAAAGCATAGCGTTGTTCGACTACAGGGGCGATTTTAAAGGGTTTATCGACCTCTCAAGCATCCCGGACAACGAGACCCTGTTGATACAGTCCATGGACGTGGACTCGAGGAACCATATATATATCGGCTCCGGAGGGGCGGACGCGAGGATCATAGAGATGGACGAGAACGGCAAGTTCATCTCGCAGATCAAGGCGGATGGGAAGTTCATGAACGTCAACGGCCTGAGCGTCTACAACGGGTACACGTTCCTGGACGCCGGCAACTTCAGGATCATACGCCTGAACGAGTCCGGGGATGTCGTCGTCAAGTTCGGGGTGCTCTCGAGCCTGCTCGGCGGCCTATCCATGCCCTCGGGCCTTGCCGTCGACAGGCTGAACGACCGGATAGTCGTCGTGGACACCAACAGGATGAAGGCCATCCTTTTCAACAGGGACGGCAGGGCCCTCTATGAATTCGGCGGCCCGCAGATGTTCAGGTGGCCTCGGGCCATAGCCGTTGACAGGCAGGGCCACATATACGTCGGCGACGGCAGCGACAACGTCCGTGTCTTTGAGGTGGTGGAGTAGCGCCCAAAGGCCGATATGAAATATGGAATGTAGACCCGGATCGAGCGCCCATGTTATACACAACGTCATAAATGAATGCGCATACGGGACGTCGGAACAAACTTCCACTTGCATAGCTTCGCGGCAAGTGGAGCCTGCCGAGGAGCAACGAAGGTATGCAAAGTTCTGACGGACCGTATAAAAAGATACAGGTCTTCCTCTATCTCCTGTCCTTTACCCTCGTCCTGTGCCCCGCGGCCTTCGCCGCCGCCGCCAGCGTCAGCGCCATAAGGTTTGTTTTTACGCTGGAGAACTTCTACGACGATAAGTTCAAATCCCCGGCCGCCGTCTATATCGATAAGAAGAATAAAGAGCTGTACGTGGCGGACAGCGGGAATAGCGAGGTATTCATATTCGATACCAAGGGGACCCCGATATTCCGCATCGGTCCGTCGAAAGGGGTCGTCAGGCCGTTTTCCATCGCTATCAAGGACAGCCGGATATACCTGAGTGAGGAAGGGAAGAACCATGTAGACATCCTGAGCTACAGGGGAGAGCCTATAAAAGAGATGAAACCCGGGGACGTGCCGTTCGTGCCCGGCAGGGTCTCTATAGACGACGAGGGCAAGGCCTACGTCATCAACAAGGCGGCCACAAACTGCATGATCTTTGACAAAAATGACGAGTTCGCGGGTTATCTGGGTGCAAGGTTCGAGTCCCTCGCCGACGTAGCCGTATCCAAAGACAGGATATACCTTTTAACGCCCCATGACAGACAGGCCATCCAGGTATATGACAGGGACGGCGGATTTATACGGGGTTTCGAGGCCCTTTACGGCATGGGGGGCACTTTAGGCCTCCCGATAGCGGCCAAGGTCGACAAGTACGGCCTGCTCTGGGTGCTCGACGCGATGAACGGCATAATCGTCTTTGACGAAGACGGAAAGGCCGTTGCAAGGATGGGCGAATCCGGCTATGGCAGGGGGCAGTTATTTTTTCCGGTAGATATTGATATTGACGATGAAGATATGTTATATATTGCTGAGAAAGAGGCTAAGAGAATAAGTGTTTTTAAAGTTGAAAGATAGACCCTAATATGTTATAATAGTTATAATTTTGGGACTCTTACGCAGAGGTCTGTACTCAGCGACGATCATTGGATTACGAATTTGTTAATGAGTGTCCAAATTAAAAAAAACAGGCGTTTTATCGCATGGGTCTGTATCCTGGGCGTAATTTTCCTATTATCCCCGCTCTCGACGCATTCCGGTGAATACCACAACCCCAAGCAGAACACATTTCTAAAGACGACCGAGACCCTGGCGTGCAGCCAGTGCCATACCATGCACGGCTCCCAGGGCGGCCAGTCGATGATATACGGCGGGGCCGCCACAGTATACCCGTATCTCCTGAGGGCCGCGACCATCGTCCAGCTTTGCAGGACGTGCCATGAGAACAACTCCCTCAGCATGAGCAACCCCACGCCCCCGGACATCTGGAACAACACACTTGGCTATACACCCTCGGGCGGGGACTTCGCGAACAGGGGCTATGAAAACGAGCAGAACCGCCACTCGGTCGGTCAGACCAACGTTACGCCTCCGGGGAGCAACCCCACCATAACGATAACCTATTTCAGTTGCATCAACTGCCATGACCAGCACGGCAATACCAACTACAGGAACCTTAAGAAGAGGCCGGGCAACGCCTCTTCGGATATAACGGTAAGCTATACCCTGGACGGCGCGGGGACCTGTTCCGTCGGGACTACGCCATGCGACATCAACGACGTCACGACGACCGGGCAGGGGACCACTACCAACCTCTACAAGTACAACCGCGGCAACGTCACGTTCAGCAAGGCCGCCTCAAACAGCAACGGTATAGCCCCGTGGTGCGGAGGGTGCCATACGAAGTGGCACGGCGCGGGCGGGACCACCGACGTAGGGGGCGCCGTAAACGGAGATACCGGCAGCAGCCCGTGGGTGAGGCACCCCGTGAGGGACGTGAATATAGACCAGGGCAACTCAGACCTGCACGCGGACAGGAGCAACTGGGCGAGCCTCTCGTCGACCGTAAGGACGAGGGCCGTCGACCCGGATAATCTCGCCCCGACCTCGTCGGTCGCCGACGAACAGCCTTTCTGCCTCTCCTGCCATTACGCCCACGGAGGGGGCAATCCCAATTACACCAGCGATTCAACCCTCGACCACAGCAACCTTGTGTTTATCGACGGGTCGGGTAATATAAATATCGACAGCGCGTACACGGCAAGCACCGGACGTATAAGGAACCTCTGCGAGCAGTGCCATAACCAGTAATAGCCGGGCCGCGGGGGAGTTCAGATGCCGTCATTGAGATGAAACGCAACACGGTTATCGCAATCGTTCTGGCCGTCCTGGGGCTCGTCTCCTGGTCCGGCTATTCGTGGTACAGGGCGCATAACGCCTTGCCGCAGCCCGTCTTATACAGGGGCATGGAGGAGCTGAACGGCGACATCCGGCGGCTCGAGGGGCTCAAGGGCTCCAGGGGGCTTTCCTGGCGGGATAGCTACAGGCTCGCCGTGGCCTATATCCAGAAAGGAGATCCCGGTGCGGCGGTTCCGCTCCTTGAGGATGCGGCGCGCAGGCACCCGGGTTTCTCAAAGACGTATGAATCGCTCGGCATGGCTTATTTCAGGCAGGATAAGCTCGACAGGGCGATAGAGGCGTGGGACAGGGCCCTTAAAATAGACCCGTCGGCTGAGTTCCTGAAGGGGATGATGGAAAGGGCCAGGCAGAGGCAGGAGATATTCAAGAGGATATCCGCCCTTGAGACCGAGCTTAAGACGGCTGACAGCGGCTGGGAAAAGAGGTTCGAGCTCGCGGCGCTCTACCTGGGCGTTAAAAGGGTCGAAGACGCAAAGGCGGAGCTTGACAGGGTGGTACGCGTCAAGAAGGACAGCCCCCTGGTCTATGACGCAATAGCCGAGGCCAACGCCTTGAGCGGCGATTTTGAAAAGGCCGTCGAGGCCGAGCAAAAGGCACTGAGGCTCGACCCCAAGAACGAGGTTTTGAAGAAAAGGCTCGCCGAGATGGAAAGGGTCGGGAAGGGCATCAAAGAGGGCAAAGACCATATGGGCGGGATGAGCGGCCGATAGATATTTGGGCGCCTCTAAAAATTGCTCTTTTTCCCGATATCTTTGTTGGAGCGAAAATAAAATGCTCACATATTGGCATATATGCTCCGCTTTTATTTTCGCCCCTGCCTCGACCTCGGAAAAAATATCTAAGGAACCTCTGATTAATTCGCAATCGCATGTCATTCTGAGCGTAGCGAAGAATCTCACACGTAGACAAATCAGTAAGTTACGAGATTCTTCGGTCGCTCCGCTCCCTCAGAATGACAGGGAAACATGATTAATCAGAGATTCCTTTCAGTCTGCTATTATTGTTTATGAAAAGACTTTTCATGGTATCCGCTGTTATTTTTTCCGTGTTCCTTGCCGCCGTCAGCCGGGCCGATGACGTCATGGAAAAGGGCGCGGATGAGCGGACACTCACGGCTATGGGGTCGGCGTATGAAGAAAAGGCGCCCGATTCCGTCGTGATAGAAATAGCGGTGGAGACGGCATCCAAAACGGCGATAGAGGCCGTTGCCGAAAACAGCGTAAAGACAGGAAGGGTCATCGAGGCGGTAAAGAAGCGGCTCGACGGGGACGGCTCCATAAAGACGTCATCATATAACGTCCAGCCTGTTTATGAATACGACAAGCTGAAGAGGAAGGATATCCTGACCGGGTTCAGGGTAGCCAACCAGGTAATTGTAAAGACAAAGAAGATAAGCGCCGCGGGTGAGATAATCGACGACGCCGTTAAAAGCGGCGCAAACAGGATTAACGGGTTGAGGTTTTTCGTGTCGGACGAGTCCGATCTCTGCGCCTCGGCATTGACAAAGGCCTCTGAAAGCGCGAAGGCCATAGCCTCTGCCACTGCAAAGGCCATGTCCGTAAGATTGAAGGGCATAAAACATATCGCCCCGTATTGCGGGGTAGAGCAACAGAGGACGTTTTATCAGGCGGGGTCGGACATTGCCGCCTTAAAAGCAAGGGAGACCCCTCAAACCCCCGTGGAGCCAGGGGCTATCAAGGTTTCCGGGACTGTAAACGTTACTTTTTATATAGGCGATTAGCAGGGAAAATAGAACGAAGATGCCCGGCCGTTTTCAGGCCGGGTATCTTTATTTTTTCGATACCTGATATATCGAAGATTCCTCGCGGCTTGCCGCGGGGAGCTTCAACCCTCCCTAAGCTTGAAAACTTAGGGTTTTCAGAATAAAATCAAAAGGAGCATATAATGGCGGACCCTGAACCTTCCGTTGCAAAACCCCGGCATCCTGTATTCCTGCCGAAGATATTCTCAACCCTCAAGACATATTCTCTGGATATCTTCTGGGGTGACCTCTCCGGAGGGGTGATCGTCGGGGTCGTGGCCCTCCCCCTGGCGATCGCCTTCGCCATAGCCTCCGGCGTTACTCCCGACAGGGGGCTGACCACCGCGATAGTGGCCGGGTTTCTTATATCCGCCTTCGGCGGCTCCCGCGTCCAGATAGGCGGCCCCACAGGCGCCTTCGTCGTCATCGTCTACAACATCGTCGAGAAATACGGTGTTGACGGCCTCATCATCTGCACGGTCATGGCCGGGGTGATGCTCGTCCTCATGGGGGTGGCTCGGCTCGGCGTGATCCTCAAATACATCCCCTACCAGCTCACGGTCGGGTTTACGGCCGGCATCGCGATGGTCATCTTCTCATCGGAGGTAAAAGACTTTCTCGGATTGAGGACAGGGCCCGTGCCCGCGGATTTCATCGATAAGTGGGCCGTTTATTTGCAGAACATCGGTACGCTCCACCTCCCGACGGTCGGCCTGTCCATCCTGTCGATACTCATCATCGTCTTATGGCCGCGGGTCAGCCGCAGGGTGCCGGGGCCGATAGCGGCGCTCCTGATCGTGACGGCCATCGTGAATTTTTTCAATATTCCGGTGGAGACCATCGGCTCGAGGTTCGGCTCCATTCCGAGCGGGCTTCCCGCCCCGTCCCTGCCCCACGTAACGCTGGACACTATAAAAATGCTCCTCCCGTCGGCTTTGACGGTGGCCCTCCTTGGGGCTATAGAATCGTTGCTGTCCGCCGTTGTGGCCGATGGGATGATAGAAAGCAAGCACCGCTCAAACACCGAGCTCATAGGCCAGGGCATCGCGAACATCATAACACCGTTTTTCGGGGGCATCCCCTCCACCGGCGCGATCGCGCGCACGGCGACCAACGTCAAGAACGGCGGAAAGACCCCGGTGGCGGGCATAATACACGCCGTGACGCTGCTGGTGATAATGCTTATCTTCGGCCGGTGGGCGACACTGATACCGCTTTGCGTGCTGGCCGCCATACTCGTCGTGGTGTCGTACCACATGAGCGAGTGGCGGGCCTTCAAGAGCCTGCTGAGCGCGCCCAGGATGGACATCGCCGTGCTTATCGTAACCTTTGTTTTGACGGTATTTGCAGACCTCACCATAGCGATTGAGGTGGGCGTGTTGATGTCGGCCGTCCTTTTTATGAAGAGGATGACGGATGTCACCGTGATCAGGAATATAACCTCGGAGCTCGATGAGCGCGTCGACGAAGAGGCGTTGAGGGAAGACCCCGGCTCGATAAGCCGCCGCAAGGTCCCCGACGGGGTGGCTGTCTATGAGGCGGAAGGGGCGCTTTTCTTCGGGGTCGCGGAATCGATAAGAGACACCATTAGTATCGGCAAGAATCCGCCAAGGGTGTTGATACTCCGGACGCGCCACGTCCTCGCCCTCGACGCCACCGCCATAAGGGCGCTCGGCGACCTCAAGAGGCAATGCGACCGTTACAGGACGCGGCTTGTCATCTCCGGGATCCACGCGCAACCCATGATAGCGATGGAGAGGTCGGGGCTCCTCTATCAGATCGGGCAGGATAACGTGTGCGCCACAATAGACGACGCGCTCGCCCGCGCCAGGGAGATAGCGGGGGGAGGATAGGCAAGCCCTTTAATGTTTCCTTCGGGTATGATTCCTCAACATAAGTCCCCAAAGAAAAGCCTCCGCCGGATCTTGCCGGCGGAGGCTTTTCTTTTAACGTTACGGGAGGCCCTTCCCTTCACAGCCCCTTAAAACTCTTCTCCGCCGCGTCGAGCGTCTTTTCCACGTCGTCCTTCGTGTGGGCCAGGCTCACGAACACGGCCTCGAACTGCGAGGGCGGCAGGTATATGCCTCTCTTGAGCATCCTTGTGAAGTACCTGGCGAACCTCTTGAGGTCCGACCTCCGCGCGTCCCCGTAGTTCTCAACCGGCCTGTCCGTGAAGAATACGGTGAACATCGAGCCCGCGACCGCGGCCTGGCAGGGGATATCGCGCCTTCTCGCTATCTCTACTATCCCGTCGCATAAGGAGCTTGCCGTCTTGAAGAGCCTCTCGTAGACCCCCTTCCTCTGGAGGAGCTTGAGCGTCTCTATCCCGGCGGTCATGGCTATCGGGTTGCCTGACAGCGTCCCGGCCTGGTAGACCGGCCCCGAGGGGGCGAGCATCTCCATTATCGCGCGTTTTCCGCCGAAGGCGCCTACAGGGAGCCCACCGCCTATGACCTTGCCGAGGCATGTGATGTCAGGGTCTACATGGTAGACCTTCTGCGCCCCCCCGTAGCAGAGCCTGAAGCCGCTCATGACCTCGTCCATTATCAGGAGCGCCCCGTACTTGACGCAAAGGGCCTTTAGCCCCGCCATGAAGCCGTCCCTCGGAAGCACCACGCCCATGTTCCCCGGGACGCCCTCCACTATGACGCAGGCGACCCCTTCAGGGTTTTTTTTGAAGAGCGCCTCCACCGAGCCGAGGTCGTTGAACACGGCGTTGTACGTATGCCTTGCAAGGTCCGAGGGCACCCCGGGGCTGTCCGGCACCCCGAGCGTCGCCGCGCCGCTCCCGGCCTTTACAAGGAGGCTGTCGGCGTGGCCGTGGTAGCACCCTTCGAATTTGATGATGTTGTCCCTGCCCGTGCGGGCGCGCGCGAGCCTTATGGCGCTCATCGTGGCCTCTGTGCCGGAGCTCACGAAACGGACCATGTCCATCGAAGGGAAGGCCTTGAGCGTAAGCCCGGCCAGGGTTACCTCAAGCTCGGTTGGGGCCCCGTAGCTCGTGCCCCTGTCTATCGCCTTTTTCAGGGCAACGGATACCCGCGGGTGCGCGTGCCCTAATATCATAGGTCCCCATGAGCCGATATAGTCTATATATGCGTTCCCGTCGACGTCGTATATCCTGCTGCCCCGGGCCCTCTCTATGAAAGGGGGTTTGCCGCCGACGGCCTTGTAAGCCCTCACGGGGCTGTCCACCCCGCCGGGGATGAGCTTGACGGCCTTTTTGAACATGCGTAGCGAGCGCCCTGCCCGCGGCTTGCTGCGGGGTCGAGCGAGCGAATCGGATATAGATACTTCCTTACATGTCGAAGATTCCCCGCGGCTTGCCGCGGGGAGCTTCAATATCTGCGCGGACCTCTTAGTCCCCATCTTCCATGCCCCCTTTCCATTGTGATTTGACATCCTCCCTGCAATGACATATCCTACATGAACGCCGGATTGGGTGTCAATCCCTTTCATAAACCCGTTGGCAGACAACGCAACGATACTTTAACGTCTCTGTAACACTACTGTAACATTGCGCTGGTATAATCCCCTATTGCGTCAGCGTTCCGAAACCACCGGGGTTTTAAATCCCTGGTTGGATTCATAACCTATACACAACGTTATAAATAATTGCCGATACGGAGCGTAAGAACAAACTTCCACTTGCATAGCTTCGCGGCAAGTGGAGCCTGCCAAGGCGCGACGAGCCGAGGAGCCGGGGCACCCACGCCAAGCGGCGTGGGTCGGGTATGCGAAGTTATGACGCTCCGTATATAAACCATGGCCCTTTCCGACAGACATACCTCCGCCAGGGTTGGAGACGCCTTTTTCAAGGGCCTCTGTTATTTCTTCGCGGTCGCGGTCATCCTGCTGATGGTACTCATATTCGCCGTCCTCTTGAAGGAGTCGTGGCTATCCATAAAGACGTTCGGCTTCAGGTTTTTCTATTCGACCGCGTGGAACCCGGTCAGGTCCGACTTCGGCGCGCTGCCCGCCATATACGGGACCGTGGTATCGTCCCTGATAGCGATAATAATCGCCCTGCCCGTCAGCATCGGCATAGCGATATTCTTGACCGAGATGGCGCCAAAGGGGCTTAAGGGGCCGATAGGGGTCTCCATAGAGCTTC
>JACRNN010000024.1 GCA_016234955.1 Deltaproteobacteria bacterium
GATAGAGGCAGCGGCTGCCGCGCTCTATCCCCTGAGGCCCTCAATACTCGCAGGCGTCGAGCTTCATTACGCGAAGATGAATGTCGGCGATGATGCGGCGGTTGCGGGCGACCAGAAGTTTGACATAACGGCGCTTGCCCCGGCAGTCGCCGTAAGGGCGATGGTTGGCAACTGGACCATAGACGCTGTGATTGCGCTCCTCGGCACGAACATAAAGGTGGACGGCACCCCCGCCCTCCCTGCATCTTTGCAGGAGACCGCCACTTCCACGGTGGTCGGGTTGCCGGCTCTGAGGGTGAATTACAAGTTCTAAGGAATTACGTCATTATTGCCGCCCGTGCGCGGCACGCCATGTGGGCCGCGCACCGGGCTTGTTTTTCGATTTCAGCAGAAAACCCCTCGCCTTCATGCGAAGACTTTCAGCGTTGAACCCGCGCTCATGGATAGGAATATCCTTCGGCTGAAGTTGGGGGTTTTTATTGAAAGCGCCGCGTTTCATCATTGAACCGGCGCCCGGAATAAAAGCTTCGCCGTCTTTGCGAGCGGAGCGAAGCAATCTCGTCTCTATATAAAACACCCTCGAGGAGAACGTCTACCGGCAGATAGGCGGTCTTGATTCGAGGAAGCTCGTATGGTTTTTGGCGCAGATGCATCTCTTCTTCGGCGCCTTCGTTCTGGGCGTCCCGCTCTTCGCCGTGCTGATAGAGATAGTCGGCTGGAAGAACAAGGACGCCAAGTTCGATAAATTAGCCTACGAGTTCACGTCCCTTCTCTCCGTGGCTTACGCCACTACCGCGGCCTTCGGGGGTCTTCTCGCGTTTTCGCTCTTCACGCTCTATCCGACCTTCATGGGCTACATGGCCGGGATGTTCAAGAACGTGATGTTCCTCTACGCGGTATTATTCTTCGGGGAGACGTTCTGCCTCTATATGTACTATTACGGATGGGGCTGGCTGAAGGGCGGAGAGCCCTTTGACAGGAGGGTGCAGCTCGTATTGAAGGGGCTTGGGGCCCTGGTCATCATTTTAGGCGTGATATTCTTCTTCGGCGGTTTCGGCCCCAAGATGAGGGGCGACACGAGGGTATTCATGACCGCCCTCTATATTATGCCCGTCGGCGCCGGTCTCCTGATGATAAAGGACAGGAAGGGCGCGCACATATTTATAGGGATACTCTTGAATATATTCGGCACGGCCATCATGCAGATGGCCAACTCCATGGCCGGCTTCATGATGAGTCCGGGCGGCGTGAGCGAGAAGGGCGAGCTTACCGGCACGGCGTGGCAGGTCTTCGAGAACACGCTCGCCACACCGCTGGCCATCCACAGGATGATGGGGAACCTCGCCTTCGGCGGGCTTGTGGCCGGGGCGTACGCGGCCGTGAAGTTCATCGGGTCCAAGACCCCGGAGGACAAGGCCCACTACGACTGGATGGGATACATCTCCAACTTCATCGCGATAGCCGGGCTCCTGCCCCTGCCGTTCGCGGGCTACTATCTGGGCCGTGAGGTCTACTCCACGAGCGCGGTCATGGGCAACAACATGATGGGCGGGGATTTCTCATGGACGTTCATCATGCAGGCGATGCTCGTCGGCTCGCTTTTTCTCATCAGCAATTACTACCTCTGGAGCGGCATGACCCGGATACCGGGCTCGGAACGCTACTATAAATACATAAAGTACATCCTCGGGGCCATCATCATATCGTTCGCAGTATGGCTGACGCCGCATAACCTCCCTCTCACCGGCGCCGAGGTCTCTCAGATGGGCGGCACGCAGTACCATCCGACGCTCAAGTTCTTCGGCCTGATGCCCGCGAAGAACGCGGTCGTGAACCTCATAATACTATCCACTTTTTTCAGCTTCCTCCTCTACCGGAGGGGCAACAAGGGGGAGATGGTCCCGATAAGCAAACAGGGCAGGGCCCCGAAGATAATCATATCGCTGGCCGGGCTCGTTGCCGTGGTGATTGTCGGCCATTACGCGGTCTATCTGCTTGGCATGGACCCGGCGGCCCTTGACCTGCCTGCCGATAGAGCCGGCTATTTCAGGACGGTGGGCATGCTCCTTATCTTCGAATGCGTTGCGGCGATAGTGGCGGTCGTATTGGCGCTCAAGGACAGGGGGCTCCTGGCCCAGGTCGTTTATCTGGCCACAACGGCCTTCAGCGTCGTTTTTTTCCTCGGCGTATACGGCTTCGTGGTCATGGAGAAGGCTTCGCCGTTTCTCCGGAACATCGCCGTATCCCAGTTCCTGCAGCTCATAAGCTGCCTTGTCCTTGTCACGACCATTGACGTATTCCTCTTCAAGGGGTCCAAGGTCATAGGCGAGCTCAAGTGGGGCAAGATGACCGTAAGGAGCCAGTACGCGCTCCTGCTGCTCACGATAATCATAACGATGAACATGGGGCTTATGGGTTTTATCAGGTCCGGCCTCAGGAGCGACTGGCACATATTCGGCGTGATGAGGGACACTTCCCCGTGGTCATACACGCCGAGCAATTACACGATGACGCAGATGGTCGGCCTTGCGGTCTTCGTCTTCCTCGCGGGGGTCGCCTTCATGTTCTGGCTCGGCGGCCTGGCCGCCAAGAAGGGGAAGGATGAGAAGGGGCACGCCCCTGCCGAGGGCGGGGATGAGTCCGTGTCCGGCAAGAAAGATACCGGGGAGGCTTAGTCTTTATGAATAGCGTCATAGGCAGGGTATTCATAGTTCTGATAGTCGTGATAGGCTCGTTTCTCTGGGTGGGCAGCGCCGTTACGAAGCTCACCGGCGGAGAGAAGAAGGCCGCGACGGCGGTAGAGGTGAGCCCCGAAGGCGGGGAGGCCATCTACTGGGGCAAGGGGAGATGTTTTACCTGCCACAGCATCGGCGACAGGGGCAGCGCGGTCAGGTGTCCGAACCACGGGGTCTGGGGCGATAAGTTCCCTCTGGCCATGGGCCAGAGGGCGGTGGAGAGGGCCAAGGAGCGGGAGAAGGCCACAGGGCTTCCATATACCGCCACCGACTACCTCGTCGAGAGTCTCGCCAACCCCGGCGCCTACGTGGTGGAGGGGTACAAGAACGAGATGGCGGTCGTCTACGCCCCTCCGATTTCCCTCGGCCTCGATGAGATAAAGGCGGTGGTCTCTTACATGCAGAGCCAGGGTGGCGAGGTCGACATAAACGCGCTGAATAACCCGTCCGAGATATCCAAGAAGTTCTACGACAGGATAGCGGCGGCCTCCGCGGCGGGCGGCGGAGACCCCGGACACGGCGAGGAGGTCTACTCTTCGCAGTGCGCCGGCTGCCACACGATAAGGGGCAAGGGCACGGCGCTCGGCCCGGACTTGAGCGCCATAGGGCAGAAGGGGGTAAAATCCATCTCGGACGCGATACTGAGGCCCGCTGAATCGTTCACGCCCGGATACGAGACGTGGACAGTGATGGGCAAGGACGGCAAGGAGCTCTTTAACGGCGACGGCAAGAAGGTCTCCGGGGTCAAGGTGAAGGAGGATGCCGATTCGGTCGAGATAGCGATAGGGGCCGGCGCCGTGGAGAGGGTGCCGAGGTCCAATATAAAAGAGCTTGTCGTTGACAAGAATAAAAGCGTGATGCCCGACGACCTCATTGAGGCGATGACCGTAAAGGACTTCCAGGACGTGCTGGCCTACATGCTCCTTCAGAAGGGGCAGGAG
>JACRNN010000197.1 GCA_016234955.1 Deltaproteobacteria bacterium
ATAAAAGGGCATGTCCGTGGTCTGGATGGCGCGCCCCTTAAGCCCGGCGTCATATTCCTGAGGATACTGGGCATAGCCGCCTTTGCCGAATTCATGGTGATGGTCATTCTCCATTACCTTGACATCGCTGAAGGCATCCTTCAGTACTTCATGGATTCCCTGCTGCTCTCCATCCTGAGCGCGCCTTTTTTGTATTTATGGATTGTAAGGGCCGTCGCGAGAAGGCTAAAGGCCGAGGCAGCCATGGCCGAGGCCGTCCTCAGGGCCGGAGCCGAGGAGGAGCTTCTTGAGAGCGAGGAGAAGTTCCGTAAGATAAGTTCATCTGCGCAGGACGCCATAGTAATGATGGACAGCGAAGGGGATATCACGTACTGGAACCCCGCGTCCGAGAGGATATTCGGGTATTCCAACGAAGAGGCAATAGGAAAGGACCTCCACGCCCTGATAGTGCCGCCGGCTCAACAGAACGCCTTCAATGAAGGCTTCGATAGATTCAAGAAGACCGGAGAGGGGCCTGTCCTCGGTAAGACCCTCGAACTGTCCGCGCTTGGAAGAAATGGAACTGAATTTCCCGTGGAGGTTTCCATTTCGGCGGTACCGATAAAGGGCCGATGGCATTCCATAGGGATAATTCGCGACATCACGGAGCGTAAGCGGTTTGAAGAGACCATAGTGCGCATGGCATATCACGACCACCTGACCGGACTTCCCAACCGTCTTCTCCTTAACGACCGTCTTGAGCAGGCGCTGGCCATAGGGCACAGGCACAATTCCCTTGTCGCTGTTCTTTTTATCGACATCGACCGCTTTAAGGTTATAAACGACACCCTCGGACACGCCGTTGGGGACGAGCTTATCAAGGCCGCTGCGGAAAGGCTAAGAAAGCGCCTCCGCGGGAGTGATACGGTTGCGCGTCTCGGCGGAGACGAATTCACGGTGCTCCTGCAGGATGTTAACGGCATAGAGGGCGTCTCAAAGGCGGCCGAGAATATATTTTCACTTTTCAAGGAACCCTTCAATATCAAGGGGCACGAGCTTTTCTTGACCGTCAGCATAGGCATAAGCGTATATCCGGACGACGGCGCGGACAGAGAGACGCTTTTAAAGAACGCTGACATAGCCATGTACCTGGCAAAGGACGAGGGCAGAAACGCCTATAGGTTCTATACCACCGCCTTGAACACCAGAACTATCGAGAGGCTCGAGCTGGAAAACAGGCTCAGGAAGGCTGTTGAAAGAGATGAGTTGGTGCTTCACTACCAGCCGCAGATAGACATTAAGACAGGGGAGGTTACCGGCATAGAAGCCCTTGTGCGCTGGCACGAGCCGGAACGAGGGATAATCCAGCCTGCGGATTTTATCCCCCTTGCGGAAGAGACCGGGCTTATCGTGCCAATAGGCGAATGGGTTTTACGCAGGGCCTGGAGGAGAACAGAAGATGGCAGGATAAAGGCCTTAAACCGGTGCGCGTTGCGGTGAACCTGTCGCTAAGACAGTTCAGGCAGAAGGACTTCGTCAAGACGGTAGCCGGGATCATTAAAGACGCCGCCCTTGACCCTCAATACCTCGAGCTTGAGCTTACCGAAAGCATCATAATGACAGACGGGGAGTCCACCATAGAGGTGCTCCGCGAGTTGAAGGCCATAGGCGTAAGACTCTCGATAGATGACTTCGGCACCGGCTACTCCTCGCTCGCATATCTTAAACGGATGCCCATTGACGTGCTCAAGATAGACCAGTCCTTTGTAAGGGACATCGCTATTGACCCGGACGACGCGGCGATAGCGGTTACGATTATAAGGATGGCGCATTCCCTCAAGCTCGAGGTGGTAGCCGAAGGGGTGGAGACGACGGAGCAGCTTGAATTCCTGCGCACCATGCAGTGCGACAGGTTCCAGGGGTTTTTGGTCTCCAGGCCTGTCCCGTCCGTGGAGGCCGAAGTGTTCTTAACCAAAGGGCGGCGTTTTCTCGCAGACCGGGCGGATTAGGACATATCTTTCCTGAAGGCGATACTCTTCGCCAGCTAATCCATCAGCCGCCTTATTGCCCTCTTTAATACCCTCTTTTAAGGGGCGCTCTTTCGGCATACGATTCTACCATGTCGTTAAAAGTCCATCCATGGTCTTTTCAACGACGGCTGGGCTGAAAGATACCGCTAAGATGGATTGTTCGGCCGGGTGTTTTTTCCGATTGTCGGACCGTGCCTGCCTGAGCTTGCGGCGGAAACCCTA
>JACRNN010000025.1 GCA_016234955.1 Deltaproteobacteria bacterium
TTTAATTTCTCTTGACAAAACATCCAAAAGGGGATTTTAATTGTGTTAAATTTATCCTTATTACCCAACCTTCAGCACGCCATATACGCATATTTGCCGTTCAGGGTCTTCTTGATTCAGCTATGGCTCTCAAAAATCTTATAGCGTATCCGCTCCTCTTTCTCCTTCTCATGGGCTGCGCGGGCTTGAGCGAAAAGGAGAGGCAGGAGATGAACGGCAAACTCTCTTCCATGAGGACCGCGCTCGATGAGACGAACGCAAAGCTTGAGGAACTCGGCAACAAGTTCATCCTTCTCCATGAAAAGGCGGAGGCTCAGAAGGCAGAGATAGAAAGGATAGGCAGTATCCCCTCCGCCCCTCCCGAAGGGCTTAAGGTGGTAAGCCTCGGAGAAGACGGCGAGACAAAGGGGGCGGAGCCAGGCAGGGATAAGAAGATAAAGACAGAAGCCCAGCGCCCTCAGCAAGGGCGGAAAGGCGCTGCCGAGAGCGCCGAGGCCATATACAACAGGGGCCAGGACCTTTTCATGGCCGGGAAGTACCCTGAGGCGAGAGCCGCGTTCAACTCCCTTGTAAAGGCATATCCCAACCACAACCTTGCGGATAACGCGCTTTACTGGGTCGGCGAATCTTATTATTCCGAAAAGGACTACGAGAAGGCCGTTGAAAGGTTCAGGGACGTGGTTGACAGATACCCCGGCGAGAACAAGGCCCCTGACGCGCTCCTCAAGGTCGCCTTCTCCCAGCTTGAGATTAATAATAGAGACATGGCTTCGGCGACGCTGCTTCTCCTGATAAAGCGTTATCCAGATACAGAGGCGGCTGTAAAGGCAAGAACGGTCCTTGACAAGGTTTTCGCCAATCCAGAAAAAAGGAAGGATTGATATGATGAGAAAAACTTTTTGGGCAGTTCTCCTAACGGGTGTTTTCGCGCTTACGCCTTTTATCGCGCATGCCGATGAGGTTAATATTCCCCCTGGGGGGGGAGAGGCTCAGGAGGCCGTCTTATACACGATAGTAAGGCGCGATACCCTCTGGGACATATCTAAGAGGTTTTTGAAGAACCCGTTCAAATGGCCCCGGATATGGAAGCTGAACCCGTATATCAAAAACCCGGACCTCATCTATCCGGGCGATATCGTCAAGGTCTCTCCTGACGGCATAGAGGTAAACGGGGTCAAGGTCGCCGGAAAAGAGTTTACCGGAGCGGCCCTCCCAATGGTCGCGCTTCTGCCGGAGAAGATAGAGGACGCGCCTGACTCCGTCAAGGAGAAGAAGGTGGAGCTTGAATCGGAGGCAATGCCGGAGGTCAAGGCCGAGGTCAAGGCCCCGGAGGAGGCAAAACCCGCGCCTCTTGCGGAGAAGTTCAAATCCCATGACATCTTGAGAAAAGGGTTCATATCAAAGGCAGGACTTGACGCGAGCGGGGCCGTAATAGGCACCAAGGAGAAAAAACTCCTTATGAACGGAGGGGATGAGGTCATGGCCTCCTTCAAGACAGGGGCCGGCGTCAACGCGGGCGACCGCTTTACCATATTTACGGCCGGCATCAAGCTCAAGCACCCCGTAACGAATCAGACGGTAGGCTACGCGACGAACATACTCGGAAGCCTCGTCGTTACGAAGACCGGGGACGTCGCCGAGGCGTTGATAGAGAGGTCATATAAGGAGATAGAGCAGGGGGCAAAGCTCATGCCGTATAAAGAGGTCCCTCCCGCAGTCGAGATGCTGGACGCCGAAGCGGATGTTACGGGCCATATCGTCGCTTCCCTTGAGGGCGAGGGCTACTTCGGCAAGGGCGACATCGTTTATATAGACAAGGGCTCCTCGGACGGCCTTAAGACAGGCAACACCATGCGCATCTACAAGGATTCCGGCAAGGCGGTGGACCCTGTGACCAGGAAGGAGATAACGCTTCCCCAGGCCGACCTCGGCACGCTCGTTGTCATAGATACCGAGGACAAGACCTCTTCCGGCATAGTGACGAAGAGCCTGAGGACGATCAACAAGGGAGACCTCGTAAGCACCGCGAAGCGGAACTGAGCGGGTTTCCTGACGCGCACGTTTGCAGCGGGGGATGGCGGCAATTGCCATCCCTTTTTATTCGCGGCGCATGAATATCCGGGACGCGTGGAGAGAGAGACGCTCAAATACTGGCTTGCGCTCAACAGGGTCAAAGGCCTTAAAAAGCCCCAGATGGAGGCGCTTGCGGGTAAAGCCCTGTCGCCCGAAGACCTCTTCAAGGGCTGGAAGAGAGAGGCCCGGCGCTTCAGGGAATACGGTTTTACCGGGGAGCTTTTAGAGGGCATCGGCGGTTTTGACGGCTGGGGCCGGATTGCGGAGGAACTCGCCCTTTTCGATAAGAGCGGCATAAGTGTCGTAACCTATGAGGCCGCGGCCTATCCCGGGCTTCTGAGGGAGATTGACGACCCGCCCTGCCTGCTCTATGTAAA
>JACRNN010000205.1 GCA_016234955.1 Deltaproteobacteria bacterium
AAAGCCTTGTCCACATCGACAAGGCCCCTGTTTATCAACAGCTGCGCCGTAAGGGGCAGGATATTGAGCTCCCTGACGAGAACGTCCCCAAGCTCCTTATTTATCCTCTTTACCTTCCAACGTTTTTTCATCTCGATTCGGGGTATGGCCGCGGGCTGAAGCCCTGCGGCACGCTGAACATGGAAGCCCCTTGCCGCCCGCTCGGGCGAAAGGCAAATTGGACGCCGGAAAAAACAAGGTAATATATCTGGCGTTATTCTACAGACAAACCGGTGTAAGGTCAAGAGGTGAATGGGGCTCCCCGCCGCAAACTCCACAACCGCGGCGCATCAAGACGACGGGTGCAAAAGACCCCGGCGTACCGACAAAATCATTGAAGCTCCCCGCGGGGAATGCGCTCGCTATGCATGTTCGTCATCTATGGGGGAGTATAATGAAGCGAGGCTCTTGATGCGTGCGGCGAAAAAACAGGGCGCCTGCCGTTGCCGTAACGCGCTACGCCGCGGTCTCGGGGAAGCCTTCGAGGACCCTCTTTATGGTGGCCGGGTTGAGCCTCTCTCCGAGGAACGGGATTATAACAGCCCTTTTAGAGCTTCCCGACGCCTCTTTCCGGATAAGCGACATGAAGTGCCTGACCACCTCGGCGTCGAACTGCCTTGAGAGGTTGGCCCTTACCTCGCCTATCGCCTCGCGGAAGTTGAGCCTGGGCCTGTACGGCCTGTCCGTAGTCATGGCGTCAAAGGCGTCCACGAGGGCCATTATCCTCGCGCCCAGGGGTATCCCGTCCTTCTTGAGCCTGTCCGGGTACCCGGCGCCGTCGACCCTTTCATGGTGGGACCTCGTTATCATCTGGATGCCCTTCCACGGGAACTTGACCTTGGAAAGTATCTCGTAGCCCACGACCGGGTGCGAATTGAGCTCGCCGCACTCCCCGCTGGTGAGGGGGCCGGCCTTGTTTATTATCGACTTGTCCACCGCTATCTTGCCGATGTCGTGAAGTAACCCCGCGATAGCCACCCCCTCGATCTCCTCGGGCGCGAGGTCCATCTCCCTGGCGAGCGCGGTCGAGTACATGGAGACCCTGTTCGAATGGCCCTTGGTGTACGCGTCCTTGGCGTCTATCGCCGCGGCAAACGCGTATATCGTGTCGTAGTAGATGTGTCCGAGGTTCTCGTAAAAGTCCCTGTTGTCGTTGTATTTGCGTATCAGCCTCGTCAGGAGGTGCTGGTTGTGGAGGCTCAAGGAAATATGGCCGGCCATGACCGACAGGAGGTCAAAGTCCCTCTGCGTGTACTCCAGGCCGTCCGACCTGCCGTCTATAGCGATGAGGCCGAGCGGCTCGTCCTTCACGCACAGGCACGCGGTAACGCGCATCCCCATCCTGTCAAGGGCGTCGCCGAGCGGCGCGGGAAAATGCGGCTTTCTGACCGGCCTTTTCAGGTCCAGGGGCCTGCATTTCCTGAGACCCTCAAACCACGTATCATAGAAGTCGCCCTTGAATTTAAGCTCGTCGACGCCCGTCACTCCGACGCCGGCTACCGCCGAGAGATCCGCTTTACCCCTGTCATAGAAGAGTATCACGCCCTTTGTCGAGCAGAGCGCCCCGATCACCATGGAGACCGCCGAGTTCGCGGACTTTTTGAATTCGCCGGGGGATACGACGTCCCCGTCGAACTCCGACAGCGCGTTCAAGGTGAAGAGCAGCCTCTTGAGGCTAAGGTCATCCGCCATCAGAGCACCTCCGGTCCGGATATAATATGGGATTTGAATTGAATGAGGACGAAACGGGAAAAGGCGGGTGTTTCTGGAAAAGGCGCGGCGTATTTCCACGGCGATAGTAATGGAGGTCTGTCAAAGGACCCACGGCAATACCTTCCGGGGCCCTCTCTTGATATCCATGTCATCATGCCGTCACCACCTTTCATCTCCATGCTGAGGACGGCCTCGCTGTAGAGAGACTAAAGGGCGCCTCTAAAAATTAGGGAAGCTCTGATTAATTATGTTTTTTTGTCATTCTGAGGAAGCGTAGCGACCGAAGAATCTCGTAACTTATTGATTTTATAGACGTTGAGATTCTTCGCTTTGCTCAGAATGACATGCTATTGCGAATTAATCAGAGGTTCGGTGAAAATAAAAAGCGGAGCATATATGCTAATATGTGAGCATTTTTATTTTCGCCCTAACAAAGAGATCGGGAAAAAGAACAATTTTTAGAGGCGCCCTTAAGAAGCAAATCAACGGACACGTCAATCCGCGTACACGCTTACAGTCGCCGCGGTATCAAAGGATATCCTTCGTATATAGCACCACCCTGTTCTTGCCGGTTCTTTTGGCCCTGTACATGGCGGAGTCCGCCTTGTGCAAGAGGTCGTCGATATTGCCCGCGTCGTCCGGGAACTCGGCGATGCCGAGGCTTACCGTGGGGTACTCCATCAGGTCGTTCGACGGCGACTTCAAGGCCTCGACCTCTTTTCTTATCCTCTCCGCTATGATTACCGATTCCTTCTTGCTCGTATGCGGCAGTATGACGGAGAACTCCTCCCCGCCGTACCTTGAGACGACGTCCATGCTCCTTACGGTGTCCCTTATGGCGCGGGCCACGCCCTTGAGTATCTCGTCCCCGGCGAGATGGCCGAAGCTGTCGTTGTAGCTCTTGAAGTTGTCTATGTCTATCATGAAGACCGAGAAGCACCCGTTATGCCTCTTTACGCGCTCCACTTCCTCGAATATCCTCTCGCGCAGGTACCTCCTG
>JACRNN010000206.1 GCA_016234955.1 Deltaproteobacteria bacterium
CGACCGGATGGGTGAACCTGCCCTGGGACGGGTGGCACTTCTCGGTGGAGCAGGTATCGCCCCCGGAGCTCAGGAAGAATTTGTTGTTCGACCCGTGGGATACGTGGCAGTCGGAGCACCGCTCTATTCCCGAATGGCGGTACCTGCTCCGGGCCATGAAGCCCTCCGTATCCGCATGACATCTGAAGCAGACCTTGGCGTTCTTGTCCGCGAGCAGGCTCTTCTCATCGGACGCGTGCGGGTCGTGGCAGCTCGTGCACGCGTTTTTGCCGAGGCCGGGAACCAGGTGGCTGTTTATCTTCTTGAAGCTCTCGAGGGTCGACTTGTGGCACTCGAAGCAGAGGGCGGTACCCTGCTTTACCGCGCTCCCTTTGCCGGTGTGGCACGCGGAGCACTTCTTCTCCGCAAAGGGCTTGTGCAGGGAGGCCCTCAGAAGGGCGGACCTGTCGGACGAGTGGGGGTTGTGGCACCCTGTGCAGTCCGAGCCGGCGACCTCATAGACGCACGGCTTGGCCGCGGCCTTGCCGCCCGACGAGGGGTAGTGGCATGAGGCGCAGAGTTTTGTCTTTTCCTTGACCAGCAGGCCGTCGTTGTTGGACGCGTGCGCGCTGTGGCATACGGTGCAGTTGCCCTGCCTTATCTCAGGATGGACGTTCTTTTTGGCGCCGAGCTTCTCCTGCGGATGGCAGGCGTAGCATAATTTGACCCCTACGTTTTTAAGGAGGCCGGCGTTGGGCGACGAATGCGAGTCGTGGCAGGCGGAGCACTTGCCCTCCTCCACGGGCTTGTGGACGAACGAGGCCTTGTACTTCGACCTCGGATGGCAGTTGAAGCACAGGTCGCCGCCGGAGTCGTTCAGCAACCCCGAGTGCTTGGATACATGGGGGTTGTGGCACGCCGTGCACCGGCCTTCCTTCACCGGCCTGTGCACGTTCGCCTTCTCCGTCATCGCGGCCGCCTTCGGGTGGCACTCCAGGCAGAGTTCCCTGGTCGGCTTTACGGCCGCGGCCGAATGAGATGGCCCGCCCCATAAAGAGAAAACCGCGGCGGACAGGACGACTATCGGGAAGAGAACAGCCCTTCGCTTGCTTGTAAGCCTCATGGGAGATCGCCTTATGGATTGTGGAGTCATTCTTTTAACGTTTCCTTCGGGTAAAATCAAGCGCGGCCTGCCGCGTTAATGAACCCTCCCCGGGCTTAAGAGCCCAGGAGGCTTCAGAACGTTAAAAAGTCCGGAGTTTTTCAGCAACCCGCTAAATCTTCTTATGGCACCTTTCGCAGTCCATCTTCTCGAACGGGGAGTGCATTATCCCGTGCAGGAGCCTCTTGTCCTTGCCTGCATGTGGCTCGTGGCAGCCCAGGCAGTCGGATCCCTTTACCATCGCGATGTTGCCGTGGGCCTTTTTAAAGGCCGGGGTATCCTGGCTCGTGTGGCACTTGTTGCAGAGGCTGTCCCCCTTTTCCGTCAGAAGCCCTTTTTCCGTCGAAAAATGCGGGGTGTGGCACTGGTCGCAGGCCCCTTCAATAACCGGCTTGTGGACGGTGGCCTTGTCCGCTTCGATGGATTTCTCAAAATCCTTGTGGCATGACATGCAAAGCGCCTTTAGAGGCCTCGGCAGGCTCCCCTTTATCTTGCTGCCGTGCGGCAGATGGCATGAGGTGCACCTGCCTTCCTCAACCGGCCTGTGGGTCAATTTGGCGCCGATCAAACCGGTCTTGACCTCTTTGTGGCACCTGTAGCACATCTCCCCCACGTCCTCGACAAGCTGTCTTGCGTTATTGCTCGCGTGCGCGTCATGGCATTCGAGGCACTTGCCCTCCTGCACGACCTTGTGCGCCCCTTCGGCCCCGGCCGGGGCGGCCACCTTGGAATGGCACTTATTGCAGAGCTCGTCCTTCTTTGAGACCAGGAGCTTGGGGACGGAGCTTACATGGGGGCTGTGGCATGCGACGCAGTCCCCCTCCACGACCTTGGGGTGCCTTATCACCTTGTTGAATGCCTTCTTCTGCGCGGCATGGCAACTGTAGCAGAG
>JACRNN010000026.1 GCA_016234955.1 Deltaproteobacteria bacterium
ACGTAGCCCATGAAATAGGACTGCCCGTAAGAGCCGAACCCCTTTATTAGGGCTACTACGATTATGGCCAGGGGTATGGCCACGAGCATCTTATCCCTGGGCACGGCATAGAGATTGAAGGGTATGAGCTTTATCTCGGTGGCCGCCTCGCTCGAGAAGAGGAACTTCATCACCGGGCCGATAAGAAGCGCCATCGCCCCGTTGGCGACTGCAAACCCCACCATGCATACAAAGGCCAGCAACAGCTCGACCTTGTACGCCGGAAGGAGTTTTAATATGCGCAGATAGGTGTTCATGGGTTTGATCGTTTCCTTCGGATGCCCCGCAG
Organism: Deltaproteobacteria bacterium; assembly: GCA_016234955.1. GTDB lineage: Bacteria > Desulfobacterota > GWC2-55-46 > GWC2-55-46 > GWC2-55-46 > JACRLF01. Next base: position 329 of record JACRNN010000026.1, read on the forward strand.
GTTGCTCCAAGGTGGTTCATTGCTCCGAAACGGCGGGCCGGAAGGCCTTTGCCATTCTTTTTGCCGGAGGCAAAGGTCACTTCCTCAGCACCGGCTCCTCTTGCGAAATCCAGTTGATAACGCCGTTTTCGTCCCTTGTCTCCGGCCTCATTATCCTGTAGACGGCCCGGGCCGCCTTGTCCGCGGCCCCGCCCCTGCCGAGGTTCTTCCTAAGGTCGGTCATATCCTGCACCATCCTAACGCGCCTTTTCTCGTCCTGCAACAGGCCAAGTACCTCCCTTGAGATGTTCTCGGGGCTGGCTTCATTCTGGATCAGCTCCGGGACTATCCTTTCGCCGGCCACGATGTTCGGGAGCCCTATGTCCTCCACGTTCACGAGCATGCGCGCTATGCCGTAGGACACGGGGGACATCCTGTAGACGATGACCATCGGGGTACCTATAAGCGCGGTTTCAAGGGTGGCCGTGCCAGAGGCCACGGCCGATGCGTCAGAGGCCCTGAGGGCCTCGTACATGCTATCCCGAATAAGGCGCACGCCCTGAGGCGCGCTCTTCATCAGTCCCTCAAAGAACGCGTCGTTCAGCCCCCTTGCCGCGGGTATCAGGAACCTGACATTTTTTCCGTTGCCAAGCCCGGCCCTGATCTTCTCCGCCGCCTGAAGCATGACCCCGAGCATGCGCTTCACCTCGCCGGTGCGGCTGCCGGGCAGCAGCGATACGACCGTATCGTCGGGCGAGAGCCCGAGAGATGAGCGCGCCTCATCCCTTGTGAGCCCGCATCGGGCGATATCGGCCAGGGGATGGCCGACGTACTCGACGTCCACCCCGGCCTCTTTATAGAGGTAGAACTCGAACGGGAAGACGACGAGCATCTTGTCGACGAGGCGCGCTATCTTCCTTATCCGCTTCTTCCTCCATGCCCAGACCTGCGGGCTTATGTAATAAATTACCGGTATGCCGAGGCCCCGCGCCTTTTTGGCGAACCTCAGGTTGAAGTCCGGGAAGTCTATGAGGACGATAGCGTCGAACGGACGCTCGGTCACGAGCCTCTTAAGCTCCCTGAACCTCTTCAGTATGACAAAGAGCTTTTC
>JACRNN010000207.1 GCA_016234955.1 Deltaproteobacteria bacterium
GCGCCGGGGAGCGTAAAGAGCGGCACGGAACCGGCAAAACCCACCGCCTTCGCCGATAACCGACGACATATTTTCCTTAATCGAGTGACGCATAGACAGATGCCTTAGCCTTGACGTGAATAAATCAGAGGTTCCATAATAACAAAAAACAGCGATCGCTGAGGGTCCGCAGCGATTTTGACGTATCTAACAGGGTTATTACGCCGCCAAGTGCAATTTCGGCCTTTCTGAATATTTTTGGCGCGCAGAATTACGTCGATAGCGGCCCGCAATCGCAACACCAGGGACGGCAGCCTTTCCGCTTGAGTACCGATGGTGCGTTAAACATGAAGGGTTGGGTCCTGGAAGGCAGCGGCAATTATATTGAGAATAACCCGCAGCCGTGGCGGCGCGGGAACATAAGATTGGTGCATGACCTGCCGGACCGCATGATACGTACGGCGCTGGGCGACCTGTCCTATCCCGTCGAGGGATTCCAGAGCTTCCAGCCGATCCTGGGTATGACCATCGCGCGCAATTTCGATTTGCAACCCTACCGTGTTTCGGAACCAACCGGCCATATATCGTTCCTCCTTAATTCACCTTCTCGCGTAGACATCTATGTCAATAATCGCAAAGTACGGTCCTTGCAGCTCGATTCCGGCCCGTTCGATATTTCCGATTTTCCAGTCGTTAACGGCAGCAACGATGTCAAGCTGGTTATCACCGATGCTGCCGGGCGCGTGGAGGTAAGAAATGTCGACATCGTCAGCGACACTAATCTGCTCGCCGCCGGATATCATAAATTCGCTTATAATATAGGGGTTCTTTCAAGCACGGCAAGCGGCGACGTAACGTATGATTATCATGCGCCGGTTCTTTCGGTCTTTCACCGTTATGGACTCACTGACAGCCTGACGCTGGGAGGAAATCTACAGGCATACCAGAAACAGCAGATGACCGGATTCGATGCGACCATCGGCAGCAAATGGGGCGTTTTTCGTGCTGATTTGGCGGGCAGTCATCTCACCGACGGTGTCAACGGTTTCGCCTGGCAAGCTCAGTATCAGATTACCGATCATGTAAAAAACGAAGATAGCGGCAGTTTCAATGGAACGAAAAATTTCAGGCTATTGGCGAGTTATCTCAGCGCAAATTTCGCGCCACTTGGCCTTTTGCTGCCGAATAACGTTTCATCTTATCGACTGGCCACGCGTTACACCCAGCAATGGTCGCCGACTGTCACTCTTGGGATCGGCGGCCGCTATAAAATTGGCCGCGGCGCCCAGCCGGACGACTGGGACTATACCCTGTCGCTGGAGAAAAAATTATCGGATAGCGTCTATATCAGTGCCAATCTCGGACGGCGTTCCGTCGAAGGGTATGGCGCATTCCTGTATTTAAGCTGGACGCCACGAAGCTCGCGCCACTCGATTAACGGCAGCTATGACAGTTTCAGCAATACCGCGCGCACCGATTGGAACTATGCGCAGGAAGGCCGGGCAAAAAGCATAAGCGCTTCGGCTGGCGCTGTGCGTACAAAAGACGAATATGCCGGCTCCGGCGGCATCACTTACTTCGGCGAGCGCGGAGAGGTGACGGCCAGTCATGATATCGTCACGCCGTTTGGCAGCCAAAATAGTTCTCTGGTCACAGCGGAATCATTCAGTGAATTGCGTTTTGCCTCGGCAATTGTTTACGGTGGCGGACATGTGGCGCTGTCGCGTCCTATCAGCAACAGTTTCGTAATTTTCGCCCCCGATCCCTCAATCGAGAAATATCCAATCGGCATCAACCCGCAAGGCCGCCGGAGCGAAGATCGCACTTACGAAGCCATGACCGATAATTGGGGTCCTGTCGTGCTGCCGGACCTGACACCTTACCTCTATCGCACGGTGCGGGTGGATGCGAGTGAATTGCCCCCCGGTTTTGATGCCGGGGACGGCACTTATACTTTTTATCCGACCTATCGCAGCGGCGCTTTCGTGCGACTTGTCAGCGATGCCAACGTGCTGCTCGACGGCATGCTTCAATATGCCGACAGGACGCCCGCGGCATTGCAGGCTGGAAGCATAAGACTTGCCGGACCATCCAACGCCGCTGATTCCGAAACTTTCTTTACCAATCGCGCCGGCCGCTTTCGCATCGAGAAACTGAAACCAGGTCGATACGTGATGCGGCTTTACAATTTCCCCGGCGTTACATTGCCGATTGCCGTACCCGAAGGCGCCGCCGGGGCGACGCAAGCTGGGACGTTGATATTTCCGGTCACGAGGGAAGGGGCGAAGCCGGATCATGACGCCGTCCCGGGACATAACCCTGATCATACGCAAACATCCCCCCAGCCTGCACAGGAGGGAGACGGACCATGAAACACGGGATCATGCTTTTTTTACTTATTTTATTGTCTCCATATGAGGCACAGGCTTTGTGTGTAAACCTGGCATTCGGCGATGCGCCGTCGATCTCGACGTTCGTAGGCGGCAGCGCCGGCTACGCCGTCTATGATCCGCAGGAATACCTTCAGACCGTCAGCTTTGAGGTGCGCGGCGAGGCGACCGGAGCCACCTGCGAATACTTTGTAACGCTAAGCGAAGGGCAATCAGGCAATGCCAACCAGCGCACATTATCCGAGACGACCAACACGCTGAATTACAACGTCTATGTGGACAGCGGCAAAAAAAGTGTGCTCAAGCCGCTGCTGACCGCGGCGCCAGGCGAAGTTATTACCGGCAGCTTTCCTGTTGCCATAGCGCTAACCCAGACCAACAAGCATGAATTTTTCTGGACTGTAAATCCGCAACAGATCGTGCCGACCTCCACCATGCCTTATGTCGATAGCAATCTTACACTTGGCTTATACAGCGGCCTTCTTTCTCTGAGTCCAACACTGGTTGACACTAAAACCATCACCCTTCAGGCGCATGTGGACAGCAGCATCGATGTTTCCCTGGTCGAGTCAGGCAAGCCGTTTGATATCGGTGAGACGGCGCAACTTGTAAATTTCGGCATACTTGAAAGCGGCGCGGAGCGCGGCTTCGATGTTGTGGTGCGCAGCAACAGCGGCTACAAGGTGACAATGCAGTCGCAGAATCACCAGCTTATGCTCCATTCACTATCACCGAGGGTAGCTGATACTGTTGCCTACAGCGTCATCTTCAATGGCGGCGGCGTTGACCTTTCGACCGGCGCGGCGGAGCAAGTCATCTCCGGTACAGGCACGACACCCGCAACCGGCGCCACCTTTCCTATCGAATTTACGATTGGGACACTGTCAGGTAAAGAGCCCGCCGGGTCTTATTCCGATATCATCAATGTCGAAGTCATAGCAAATTAATCCATATTTGATGTGTCCTGGTAACATAGTTGATCCGCATCCGCCAGTGCCGCCTGCCGGGAAATACCGGCGCCTGCATTACCGTTCCGGCGCCAGGCAGAAAACATCATCCGTAGGCGACTATGCAGCCGTTTCGTTGCATCGTATTCATTTCTAAAAAAAGTTATTATCACGCAAGGCTCCAGTTCCTCATGGACTGAGTCTATTTTTGAAATGTTTCACTACAACTGTAAAACGGACATATGGGCTCGTTGTTCCCCTCGGGTCCAGCCAGTTCAGCTGGCGCCCCGCCTTAAAAAAACGGCGAGTCAGGTTCCGCTAACCTGACTCGCCGTCCGCACCATACGGGCAAAACCCGGCGTCAAACCGAAAACACGGCCCCGGGGAGCGCCTTGTTGAGCATAGCTTTTACAAAGTCTATGGACCTGTCGAGCAGCGCCTTTGAGTCGGCCTCGAACCTAAGGACGAGCACCGGCTGTGTGTTGCTCGCGCGCACGAGGGCCCAGCCGCCGTCGAAGTTCACCCTCAAGCCGTCTATCCTTATAATATCTCTTACTCTGAAGCCGTCCGTGGACCC
>JACRNN010000115.1 GCA_016234955.1 Deltaproteobacteria bacterium
CCGCCGTTGGCCACCGCGCCCCTGTTCGCGGCCTCCATTATCCCCGGCCCGCCGCCCGTGATTATCGTGTAGCCGTTCTTCGAGAGGATATCCGCCACCTTTACGCAGGTCTTGTAGTATTTGTTCTTCTGGTTTATCCGTGCCGAGCCGAATATCGACACCGCGGGGCCTATGTCGGAGAGCTCGTCGAAGCCCTCGATAAACTCGCTCATTATCCGGAACAGCCGCCACGTCTCCTTGCCCTTGAGATCCTCTACCATTCTTGTCACTCCCATTCTATGGTGCTCGGGGGCTTCGAGCTTATGTCGTATACCACCCTGTTCACCCCTCTGACCTCGTTGATTATCCGCGTCGATATCCTCTCCATCACGCCGTACGGCAGCCTCACCCAGTCCGCCGTCATACCGTCCACGCTCTCAACCGCACGGAGAGCGACGGTATTCTCGTAAGTCCTCTCGTCCCCCATCACCCCCACGGTCTTTATCGGGAGGAGCACGGCGAAGGCCTGCCACATCTTTTTATACAGGCCGGCTTTTTTTATCTCCTCAAGGACTATTCCATCGGCCGCCCTCAGTATATCGCATCTCTCAGCCGTCACCGCGCCTATTATCCTTATGGCGAGCCCAGGGCCGGGGAAGGGGTGCCTTTCTATTATCTCGGCGCTCATGCCCATCTCGCGCCCGAGGGCTCTGACCTCGTCCTTGAATAGCTCCCTTAACGGCTCGACGAGCTTGAGCCTCATCTTCTTGAGGAGCCCGCCCACGTTATGATGGCTCTTTATAGTGGCCGAGGGGCCCTTGAACGACACGCTCTCTATGACGTCCGGGTAGAGCGTGCCCTGGGCGAGGAACCTGACGTTCCTTATCTTCCGGGCCTCGTCCTCAAAGACCCTCACGAACTCCTTGCCTATTATCTTCCTCTTTTTCTCAGGGTCCGATACCCCCTTGAGCTTGCCCAGGAACCTCTTCGATGCGTCCACGCGCCGGATATTCATCCGGAAGTTCTTCCTGAGGGTGGCCTCGACCTTGACGGCCTCGCCGCTTCTGAGCACCCCGTTGTCCACGAATATGCAGGTAAGGTTGTCCCCGATGGCCTTGTGGACGAGGAGGGCCGCTACGGCGGAATCCACCCCGCCGCTTATGCCGCACACCACACTGCCGGACCCGACCTTCTTCCTTATATCGGCTATCGCCGAGTCTATGAATGACCTCATGGTCCAAAGCGGCTTGCAGCCGCAGACACGGAAGACGAAGTTCTCCAGCATCTTCCCGCCCGTCGGGGTATGGACGACCTCGGGATGGAACTGCACCCCGTAGACCCGCCTCTTCGCGTCCCTGATGGCGCAGATCTCCGAGTTCCTGCTCCGGGCGATGGTGGTAAACCCCGGAGGGAGGGCCTCTACCCTGTCGCCGTGGCTCATCCAGACCCGGACGCTTTTTGCCTTGATGCCGTGGAAGAGGTCCTTCCTGTCGCTTATGCGGAGGTCGGCCCCGCCGTACTCCCTTTTTTTGGAGCGCTCGACGCGGCCCTTCAAGACCCTTGCCGTGAGTTGCATGCCGTAGCAGATGCCGAGCACAGGGACGCCGAGGCCGAAGACTTCCTTCGTTATTAGCGGCGCCCCCTTGTCATAGACGCTGGAGGGCCCTCCGGAGAGCACTATCCCGGCCGGGTTGAACGACCTGATGGAGTCAAGCCCGCGGTTGCAGGGGTGTATCTCGCAGTAGACCCCGGCCTCGCGTATCCTCCTTGCGATGAGCTGTGTGTACTGCGAGCCGAAGTCGAGGATGAGTATCTTTTGAGAGTGTATGTCGGTCATGATATGGTGGACTGCCCTTCGGTTTTATTAACGGACGCGAGGGTTTTTCAACAACCTGTTAGCAGACTGATGTAAAAACCCCGCCCGCAATGCCGTCATCGCCGCCCATCATTGCGGCGTATTACAACGCGCCCCTGCCACTTTCAACTACTCGGACTTATAGTTCGGGGCCTCCTTGGATATGGCCACGTCATGGACATGGCTCTCCTTCAAGCCCGATGAGGTGATGCGCACGAACCGCGCCTTCTTCTGCAGCTCCGGTATGGTGCGCGACCCGCAGTAGCCCATGCCGGCCTTCAGCCCGCCGATGAGCTGGAACGTGGTGGAGGATATCTTTCCCTTGTACGGAACCCTGCCCTCAATACCCTCCGGCACGAGCTTCAACTCGCTCTCAACGTCATCCTGGAAGTACCTGTCCTTACTGCCTTTTTTCATCGCCTCGATAGACCCCATGCCCCTGTAGAGTTTAAACGTCCTGCCCTGGTAGAGCACCGTCTCCCCCGGGCTCTCGTCAGTCCCGGCAAAGAGCCCCCCTATCATCACGGCATCCGCGCCCACGGCCAAGGCCTTGGTGATGTCGCCGGAGTACTTTATCCCGCCGTCGGCGATGACGGGTATGTTCTTTTTCCGGGCTATTTTTACCACGTCGCTCACGGCCGTTATCTGCGGCACCCCTATGCCCGTGACGACCCTTGTGGTGCATATCGACCCCGGCCCGACCCCGACCTTGACGGCGTCCACCCCGGCCTTTATCAGGGCCTCCGCGGCCTCGGCCACGGCGATATTCCCGGCGATGAGTTCGCAATCGAAGTTATTCTTCGTAGACCGCGCGGCGTCTATGACGCCCTTGCTGTGGCCGTGGGCCGTATCGAGCACTATGCAGTCGGCCCCCGCGTTCAGGAGCGCCTCTATGCGGGCCTCCCTGTCAAAGGATACGCCGACGGCCGCGCCTACCCTGAGCCTGCCGAGCCCGTCCTTGCAGGAGCTCGGGAACATCTCCCTCTTTTCTATGTCGGTTACCGTGATGAGCCCTTTCAGATGGTTCTTCCTGTCCACTATGGGAAGTTTCTCTATCCTGTGCCTGTGAAGTATCTCCTTCGCCTTCTCTATAGAGATGCCGACGGGGGCCGTGACCACGTTCTTTGTCATTATCTCGGAGATGTACCTCTGGTGGTTCTTCTCGAATCTCAAGTCCCTGTTGGTGAGTATCCCGACGAGGACCCCGTCCTTTACTATGGGGAAGCCGGAGATCTGCTCCTTCTGCATTATATCGAGCGCCGAGGCCACCTTCTGGTCGGGGCTCAGGGTGAGCGGCTTCTGTATGACGACGGATTCGTACTTCTTTACCTTGTCCACCATCGCGGCCTGTTCGTCGATGGTGAGGTTCTTGTGCACGATGCCTATGCCGCCCTCCTGGGCTATGGCTATGGCCATCCTCGACTCCGTCACCGTATCCATGGCCGCGCTCATGAGCGGTATGTTGAGCCTTATCCTGTTCGTGAGCCGGGTGGAGACGTCCACGTCCCTCGGCAAGACCCTGGAGAACGCCGGCTCTAACAGGACGTCGTCAAAGGTCAGGGCCTTTCTTAATTTTAAAGGGTCCATATATCTTGAAACCTCCGCGTGTAAGGTCTTTGCTAAGGTGAAAATCATCTAAGGAACCTCTGATTAATTCGCAATAGCATGTCATTCTGAGCAAAGCGAAGAATCTCAACGTCTATAAAATCAATAAGTTACGAGATTCTTCGGTCGCGGAGTTTACACTGAACGGTTTACACTGAACGTAGTGAACGTGCTTCCTCAGAATGACAGAAAAACATAATTAATCAGAGCTTCCCTAAAGGTTGACATCTGTAAAAAAAGGAAGTGAGAACATACGGCAATTTTGTCAGGTTGCTATTGTGGATAAGGCGAGAACCGATCGGCTCCGGCCCTGTCGATGATTACCCCCTCGAGGAGCCCGGCGTCGCTTACCTTCATCTCCTCGAACCCGAACTCGTCCATCACCGCGAGCGTTATGGCGGCCCCGGGTATTATCAGGTCCTCCCGCCCCTTCTCAAGCGCCAACACCTTCTCCCTCTCCTTGAGCGTAAGGGAGGACAGGTCTTCGTACATCGTCCTTATCCTGTCGCGCCTGAGCGTATAATTGTTTATCCTGTCGCGGTCGTACACATCGAGGTCCTGGTCCATCGCCGCAAGCGTCGTTATGGTCCCGGCGGTGCCTATGAGGGTAGCGCCCTTTGTACCGGAGTAATCGAACGCCCTTATCCCGTGGGCCGCTATGGTCGATTTGAGGGTGGATGTGACGCCCCTTATCTCGGTATAGAGGCACTCAAGCTCAAGCATGAGAGGCGGGTCGCTCTTAAGATGCCTCTCGGCCAGGTGCACCACCCCCATCTCCACGCTCCAGGCGCCTACAGTTCTCGCGCCCCAGGTGAAGATAAATTCTGTGGAACCCCCGCCTATGTCCATGACAAGCCTTCTCTCGGCCGCGTCCTTTATGACGGAGGCTACCCCAAGGAGCGAAAGGCGCGCTTCCTCGTCTCCTGAGATGACCTCTATATCCACCCCGGCCCTCTCGTGGGCCTCCTTGATGAATTGACCCCGGTTCCCGGCCCTCCTCACCACGCTCGTCGCGACCGCGTTGACGCTTGAGACCCCGTACCCGGATATCGTCCTTCCGAACTCCTCAAGCGCCGATATGGTGCGCCGCGCGGAATCCGCGTCTATGCCGATGGATTCCTTATAGTTCCCTCCGAGACGCGTTATCGCCCTCTTGTATATCAGGGGCTTTAGAATCCCCCCGTCGTACTCGGCTATCAGGAGCCTTAAGGTATTTGTCCCTATGTCTATGGATGCGTGTATCATCACCGTCAATCTTCCGGGGCGCGGGGACCAATACCCTAACGCCTGCGATCCTCATGTTCAGTGGCTATCGAGAGCCTTGACGCCCCGGCCAGCCTCGCAATATCGAGCGCCTTTACCACGACCTTGTAACGCACCCCTTCGTCGGCCTTGAGCACTACCGTATTTTCAGCCCCGGCGACGAACTCCCTCTTCAATGCGTCGTAAAGCCCGTCGATGGTAGTCCCCTTGCCGTTCACGCTCACGAGCCCGGCCTCGCTCACCGTCACTATGACGCCCTTTGCCCCGCCTGATTCCGAGGTCGTGGCCTTAGGGAGCTTTATCTTGAGCGACTCGTTCATTATGAGCGGGGTGGTTACCATGAATATGACCAGGAGCACCAGCATGACGTCCGTCAGGGGCGTTATGTTGATCTCCGATAGCTCCTTTTCGTGCTTGCTATTTGTCCTCCAGGCCATCCTTCGCACCCTCTGCGATATAGTCCGCCAGCGGAGTCGCGGCCGCCTCCAGCTTTAGGGCGCACCTTGACGCGGACCTTACGTAATAGTTATAGGCCACCACCGCCGGGACCGCCACGAAAAGGCCCGCCGCGGTAGCCACAAGGGCCTCGGCTATGCCGTCGGCCACGGCCGCCGGGGAGGCTCCCTGGGCCGCCGACAGGTCGGAGAAGGCCCTGATTATCCCTAAGACCGTGCCGAAGAGGCCTATGAACGGCGCGGTGCCGCCGATGGTGCCCAGGAACCCGAGGAACCTCTCAAGCGCCGTAAGTTCCTGCCTCCCGGCAAGCTCCATCGCGCTTAAGACCTCCTCCTTGCCCCTGCCCTTCTTGCCATAGCCGGCGAGGAAGACCCTGGCGAGAGCCGTCCCGTGCGTTGAGCAGAGCCTTGCGGCCACTGTAAGCCCGTCCTCCTTGACGGCCCTGTGGAGGGTATCCGTGAACTCGCGGAGGCCTTTTTTAAACCTCCCGAACGCCCACGCCCTCTCGATGATAACCGCTATGGAAATGAGGGACAGGGCCGCCAGCACCGCTACGGTAACCCCGCCCTTCCTGAGCAACTCTATTAACGTAAGGTGTGCGAACATATTTATTGTTTCCTTCGGGTCTAATCAAGCGCGGCACCAACGGATACCCCCATCAGCCGCCAACGCTAAGGCCCCGTATGGACCGTGTAGTTCTTCGCATACTCGATATAGTTCATGGCGGAGCGTTTTATGCGCCCTATCTCTTCGGGCCTGAGCGCCCTTGCGACCTTGCCGGGAACGCCGATGACAAGGCTTCCGGGCGGGACCCTGGCGCCCTCGGTGACAAGCGCCCCGGCGCCGATTATCGTGTCCTCCCCTATCCGGGCGTTGTCAAGGACTATGGCCCCCATCCCTATGAGGCAGCGGTCGTTGACCGTGCAACCGTGGAGCACCACGTTATGCCCTATGGTCACGTCATCGCCTATTATGAGCGGATAGGTCTCCTTGGTGACGTGCAGGGTCGAGTTGTCCTGGACGTTCGTCCTCCTGCCGATGCGTATGTAGTGGACGTCTCCGCGCACGACAGCGTTGAACCAGACGCTCGAGTGCTCCCCTATCTCCACGTCCCCTATTATCATCGAGCCCTCGACCGCAAAGACCGTCTCATGGAGCCTGGGGCTAACGCCCTTGTATGGGATCAACATCCCTCTCCACCCCTTTGATGGCTGAAATAATAAAATGTTGACTATATCAAAACGGGATAAAAACCACAATTAAAATCCCATCTAACCCGGACTGCCGGGGACCCGCCCCCAATGCCCTTAAACCGGTTGACACGCTGGAAACGGCATAGACAACCGGCGGCGTCTACTCAGGCCTTCTAATGCACACTATCCTGAGCACCTGTTCCGTATCCCTGCCTACCTTGAACAGCTCCGACTGGCGCAGGCCGGCTATCCAGATTATCTCATGGCCAGCCGCGAAGACCGGGGTGGCGGCCCTCCTCTCCACAGGCACCTTCGCGTCGATGAATATATCCTTTAGCTTCTTGCGCCCCTTCATGCCCATCGGCGACATCCTGTCCCCGGGCTCCATTCGCCTTATCCTGACCCCCCCGGCCTCTGCAACCGCGCCGTAATCGAAGCACGCCGACCACGCCTCCTTGTCAAAAACGCGCGGCGCCTTTTCAACTACCTCGGCGGTGAAGGAATAACCCGCGTCCCTGATAACGGTAGTCCCGGGGACCTTGAGCGTCCTGACGGACCTTCGCGGGTTTTTCTTTCCGGAAGCGGTGATGATGACGCGTCCGTACTCCCTCACGGCCCTCAAGCCGCCGGGCAGGTCTATTGAGGCGTTGGGCCTCTCTCCGGAGACGAGGGCGCGGAAGGAGTCGATATGGACGGAGGTGAATCCGTCCTCCGCATCCGGACCGAGCGACCTTGCCGCTATTAAAAACGCCCTGTTGATGAGCGCCGGGTGGAGCCTCAAAAGGGCCTCGCAATCGATGACAATTGGGCCGCGGCCCGTTGATACGAGCGCCTTTTCAAGGCCCGCCCTCGCGCGGGAGTCGATATACTCATCATCGAGCCTCAGCGCCGTTGCCGCGCGCGAGAGCGTGGCCGCCATGTTGGGGTTGTACTCCCTCTTGAGGAGCGGCATGAGGTTGTGCCTTATGTCGTTCCTCAGGTACTTATCGCTCAAGTTCGACGAATCGATGACGTACTCGATCCCGTTATCGGCCGCGAACCCCTCTATCTCCTCCCTTGAGGTCTCTATCAGGGGGCGGATGAAAGGCCCCCTTACCGGCGGGATGCCGGAGAGCCCCGTGAGCGAGCTCCCCTTTATAAGCCTCATCACAACCGTTTCGGCCTGGTCGTCGAGGGTATGGCCGAGGGCGATCCTGCCGGCCCCGTGCCGTCCGGCAACGGCCTCGAGGAACTCGTACCTCTTTGTCCTGGCCAGGGCCTGGAGGGACGCCCCCTTTGTGCCGGCGAGCTCTCCGGCCTTTAACCGCGCGCCGGCGAACCTCAAGCCGAGCCTCTTTGAAAGCCCCCTTACGAACGCGAGGTCCCTCTCGGACTCCCTACCCCTCAGGTTGTGGTTGAGGTGGCAGACGACGAGCTTCAACGAGAGCCCTTTCGCGGCCTCCATGAGCGCGTGGAGCAGTACGACGGAGTCGACCCCGCCGGATACGGCCACGGCAACGGTCTCGCCCGCGTCACACATGCGGTATCGTCTTATCGTCTCCCTGACCTTTTCGATCATGATAGAAAGGTGTTGGCGGTGGGCTCAAAAAGCCACATCCGCGGCGTCGTCGAAGCATCCATATCCGATTCGCTCGCTTGACTCCGCGGCTTGGGCTTAGGAACCCGCGCTTGCCATGCATGCTCGACCTCAAAGGCCGGAGACGCATAACACGGCGTATTTTTTGAGATTTTTATCGCTTATATTGATTATATTAATTTATCGGGGAAATTACAAGCCTTGAGTGGGAAAGGGGCGGAGCGGGGCCGGTCAGAGGTCTTTCTTCTCCGTGCCGGAGGACTTATCCGTCCTCAGCATCTTTCTCTGCCTGGCGAATACGTACCTTATTATCTTGTCCCTCGTGGCCTCGTCCATTCCGACGTACTTGACGGCTACGTCGTAGCCGCCCTCCGCCCTCGGGGCAACGCGCACCACCTCGCACTTGACGGATACGGTGTGGGCGTAGGTAGGCAGGAATATCTTCATGGCGACCAGGTCGCCCGCCTTGAACTTGTCAAAACAGTAGAACTGCAGCCCGCCGCCGCTTATGTTGACGTTCCTTGCCTGGGGTATCTTGAAGCCGTGCCGGGTGGAGATGTAATCAAGGAGGATGTTGAGCTTGTTGTTCATGTC
>JACRNN010000210.1 GCA_016234955.1 Deltaproteobacteria bacterium
AGATGGACCTCTTCATCCAGTACGCCGTTGCCGCCGCCTCGATGGCGCATGAGGACTCCGGGTTCAGGATAACGGATGAGAACGCCGATCGCGTCGGGGTCTATATCGGCGCCGGCATAGGCGGGCTCCCGGCCATAGAGCGCTGGCATGACGTTATCAAGGAGAAGGGCCCGGACAGGGTGACTCCGTTCTTCATCCCGATGGTCATAATAAACCTCGCCTCCGGGCAGGTGTCGATAAAGTTAGGGGCCAGGGGGCCGAACAGCTGCGCCGTCACGGCATGCGCCACGGGAACGCACTCGATAGGGGACGCCTTCAGGCTCATCCAGACCGGCGAGGCCGACGCGATGCTGGCCGGCGGGACCGAATCCACAATAACCCCGCTCTGCATCGCCGGCTTTAACGCCATGAAGGCGCTCTCGACGCGCAACGACGCGCCTGAGAAGGCGAGCAGGCCGTTTGACAGGGATAGGGACGGCTTTGTCGTGGGCGAGGGGTGCGGGGTGGTGATGCTTGAGGAGATGGAGTCCGCCAGGAAAAGGGGCGCCCGCATATACGCCGAGGTCGTCGGCTACGCGCTCAACTCGGACGCTTACCATATGACGACGCCCTCCCCTGACGGGATAGGGGCGGCAAAGTGCATGGAGCTGGCGATCAGGAACTCGGGCCTCGACAAGGGTGATATCGGGCACATAAACGCGCACGGCACTTCGACGCATTATAACGACCTCTACGAGACTATGGCCATAAAGAGGGTCTTTGGCCCGCACGCCAAAAATATCGCCGTAAGCTCCACAAAGGGCATGACCGGCCACCTCCTCGGGGCCGCGGGGGGGGTTGAGGCCGTATTCACGGCCCTCGAGCTGAAGGAGAACGTCCTGCCGCCGACCGTGAACTACGATACGCCCGACCCGGAGTGCGACCTCGACTACGTCCCGAACGCAGCCAGGGAGGCGAAGGTAAAGGCCGCGATGTCGAATTCATTCGGCTTCGGCGGGACGAACGCGGTGCTTGTGTTGAAGAGGTTCGAGTAGGCCGGAGATGAAAACGGCGCGGCGGGGTCATGGCTTTTGGGCGCCGCCTCTCCGGTCATAAATGTGCTTTATAACGACGCAGGAATATTGACTGGGATATAATGGAAAAGATAGCGATAGCGAGCGATCACGCCGGCAGGGAGCTCAAAGAGGACCTCAAGGAGTATCTCAAGTCCATGGGGTTCGAGGTGGTTGATATGGGGGTGAATAACGACAAGTCAGTCGATTACCCGGATTACGGCGCCCCGGTGGCTGAGAAGGTCTCCTCGGGGGAGCTGGCCAAGGGAGTGCTCCTCTGCGGCACGGGCATAGGGATGAGCATACTGGCCAACAAGTACAGGGGCGTCAGGGCGGCCCTCGTGAACGACGTCTATACCGCGCGGATGGCGAAGGAGCACAACGACGCCAATATCCTCGTGATAGGCGGCAGGATAGTGGGCAAGGGGCTCGCCAGGGAGATGTTGAAAGTATGGCTTGAGGCAAGGTTCGAGGGGGGCAGGCACCAGAGGAGGCTTGACAAGATAACCGAGGTCGAGAACAGGATCGACAGGTGATTGCTCCACGGCTTGAAAACCACATGGGCTCCAGAACGCTGAAAAAATGATACTTGCCGTGGCTTGGAGATTCTCCCAGGGCTATAGAACGTTAAAAAACCGTTGCGGCCGCTTTAGGGGGCCGCGCGTTGTACGCAACATCAAATCCGGAGGCCGCAAATGTCGCTGAAGAATTTCGACCCAGATATCTATGAGGCCATAAGGCTTGAGACCGAGAGGCAGGAGTACAAGCTCGAGCTCATAGCCTCCGAGAACCTCGTAAGCGAAGAGGTGCTCGAAGCCGCCGGGAGCGTGCTGACGAACAAGTACGCGGAGGGTTATCCGGGCAAGCGCTACTACGGCGGGTGCGAGCACGTCGATACGGTGGAGAGGCTCGCCATAGAGAGGGCAAGGAAGCTCTTCGGGTGCTCCCACGTCAACGTCCAGCCCCACTCCGGGTCCCAGGCCAACATGGCCGTCTACATGGCGGCGCTCAAGCCCGGGGAGACGGTCCTCGGCATGAACCTCTCCCACGGCGGGCACCTGACCCACGGCAGCCCCGTGAACTTTTCCGGCCAGCTCTACAACGTCGTCTTCTATGGCGTCAGGAAGGACGACCACCGTATAGACATGGACCAGGTCCGCGACCTCGCAAGAAAGCGCCGCCCGAAGATGATAGTCGTCGGCGCGAGCGCGTACCCGAGGACAATAGACTTCAAGGCCTTCAGGGATGTGGCCGACGAGGTTGGGGCAGTGGTGATGGTCGATATCGCGCATATAGCCGGGCTCGTGGTCGCCGGGCTCCATCCGAGCCCCGTCAATGAGGCCGAGTTCGTCACGACGACCACGCACAAGACCCTGAGGGGCCCGCGAAGCGGCATGATAATGTGCCGCGAGGAGTTCGCAAAGGCCGTTGACAAGGCGATATTCCCCGGCATACAGGGCGGCCCCCTCATGCACGTGATAGCGGCCAAGGCCGTGGCCTTCAAGGAGGCCATGCAACCCGCGTTCGCGGAGTACCAGAAGCAGGTGATATCAAACGCAAGGGTGCTCTCCATAGAGATCATGAACAGGGGCTACGACCTCGTATCCGGCGGCACGGACAACCACCTGATGCTCGTGGACCTGACCAAGCGGGAGATAACCGGCAAGGAGGCCGAGGAGGCGCTCGTCAAGGCCGGCATCACAGTGAACAAGAATACCATACCGTTTGAGACCCGGAGCCCGTTTGTGACGAGCGGCGTCAGGATAGGGGTTCCCGCGGCCACGACAAAGGGGATGAAGGAGGCCGAGATGAAGCAGATAGCCTCCCTTATCGACAGGGCCCTGAAGGACAGGGCGTCGGAGGAGTCGCTCGCCTCGATAAAGAACGAGGTGAGGGAGCTTTGCGCGAGGTTCCCGTTCTACAGGGAGAGGATGACGGTCTGAGACGGCCGGACACTCTGGCTTTAAACGCCTGCCCCTTCAGGGGCAGGCGTTTTTTCGTTTTCGGCGACTGGCGCCCTGAGGCTTTCTCCCCGGCCTTGCCAATGCGCCTGAAATCTGTTAACTTCAAACCATGGAGTTTCTTCTTGCTTTCGGGAGCGCGCACAGGGCGCTCAAGGCCGACAGCGTCCTCCGGGGGTCGTCCGTGCCGTTCAGGATAATGGCCGCGCCCAGGGCGCTTGAACCCCACTGCGAGTTGGTGATAATGGTGAGGCATGAGGCCCTCGACGGGGCGATTGAGGTCTTGAGGGGCGCCGGGCTCGACCCGAAGACCATATACAGGAAGGAAGGGGACGAGTATGTTAAGGTGTGATTTCTGCGGGGCGGATACCGATATCGTCAAAAGGGTGGCCATCGATAAGGACTACGACAGGCTCACTGTAAGGCACGTAAAGAGATACGCGTGCAAAGCCTGCTCCGAGAAGAAGGAGCAGGAGAGGCAGGAGAGGCTTAAGGCCGCCTCAACCGAGGGCAGGAAGGCTTGATGTGCGGTCTCACTGTTTGCCGTGGACGGACGCGCGGCCCCTCTGTCAATGGGAAAAATGGAGAAGCGGGGGAAGCGGCCCTATGAACATGCATAGCGAGCGTCCAGCCAGCGGCTTGACGCGGGGTCAAGCGAGCGAATCGGATATAGATACTCCCTTACATGTCGAAGATTCCCGCGGAAAAGCCGCGGGGAGCTTCAATAAGGACGCCCTCGCCATAATGCTCAAGGCGCCGGTTCCAGGGAACGTCAAGACACGGCTTTCTCCGCCGCTTACGCAGGAGGAGGCCGCTCAACTCTACCGCTGTTTCATCGAGGACGTCTTTATCAAGGCCGCGGGGCTCAAGGGCGTTGACCTCTATGCCTTCTGCGCCCCTGAAGGGGGCGGCGCTGACGCGCTCGCGGGGGTGGTGTCGCCGGGGGTCTCCACCTTTCCACAGGAAGGTGAAGACCTCGGCGCAAGGATGCGCAACGTCTTTAAATCCCTCTTTGACAAGGGCCATAAAAAGGTCTCAATCATCGGGACGGACAGCCCCGATATGCCTGTTGAGTACATCAGGAGCGCGTTCACGCTCCTCGATGAGGCAAGCCTCGTCCTCGGCCCGGCTAAAGACGGCGGTTATTACCTTATCGCCATGAATTCGCTGTTCGAGACGGTATTTGACGGCATAAGCTGGAGTACTGGGGCGGTGCTTGAGCAGACAATCGAAAAGGCAAAACAGGCCTCCATCGCCTTCAAGCTCCTTCCCCTCTGGCACGACATAGACACCTATGAAGACCTCGCCCTGCTACGCGGCTCTGTAGACGCCCCGGTAAGCTCCAAGTACCTTGAGGCTACCTCTAAAAATAGCTCTTTTTCCTGATCTCATTGTTGGGGCGAAAATAAAATGGACACATATTCGCATATATGCTCCGTTTTTATTTTCGCCCCAGAAACAATGGGATATCCGGCCAATAGGCCGGGAGGCGAGGCCCGGCTGCGCCTGCCTTGAGGGGACAGGGCCTCCAAAATGCGCAAGTATTGTAATTCTTATCGGAAGATGGTATCTTTTTAGGATTATATTTTTTCTCAAGTTCTCTTTAAAAATTTGCGTGACTATTCTGGACTGGAAGAGAAAGTGGGCCCTGAAAACGATATGAAGAGGCTGCCCCCGTGGGCGAAGAAGATGCTCGGGCCGGCAAGCCGCCTCCATGAGATGAAGGCGGTATTGAGGAAGCGGAACCTCCATACCGTATGCGAGTCCGCGAGGTGCCCGAACATAGGGGAGTGCTTCTCGAAGCCTACCGCGACCTTCATGATACTCGGGGACGTATGCACGAGGCGCTGCGGTTTCTGCTCTGTGGACAAGCGCCCGGAGCCCCTCGTGGTGGACCCGTGCGAGCCGGAGAACGTGGCCGTTACAACAAAGGAGCTGGGATTGAAGCACGTGGTGGTGACCTCGGTTACCAGGGACGACCTCCCGGACGGCGGGGCGGGCCAATTTGCCTTGACAATCAGGGCCATAAAAGATAACATTCCGGCCATTTTGGTGGAGGTGCTGACCCCGGACTTCAAGGGCGAGGAAGCGTCTCTTTTAAAGGTCCTAAGGGCCGGCCCGGACATATTCAACCACAACCTTGAAACCGTCCCGTCCCTCTACCCCCTTGTCAGGCCGCAGGCGGACTACCGGAGGTCCCTTGACGTGCTCAAGAGGGCGAAGGCCTCCGGCGTCATGACGAAGTCGGGCATAATGGTGGGGTTCGGGGAGACGCCGGGCGAGGTCAGATTGGTGCTTGACGACCTTGTATCGATCGGGTGCGATGCCGTTACCATCGGCCAGTACCTGAGGCCGTCGAGGGACAACCTCGATGTAAGGGAGTACATAGAGCCGGCGGTCTTCAAGGAGTACGAGGAGTACGGCAGGGCGATAGGCATCAGGTACGTCTATTCCGGCCCGTTCGTCAGGAGTTCCTACAACGCCGAGCAGTTGATGGAGGGCGGAGGGGGTTGAGGCGCTGGGGCATGGGGCCTGAGCGCGCGGCGGCGCGCAAAACGCCTTAAAGATCAGGGGTTGCGCCACGGGCGGTTTTTTGCCTTGGCTTACGTTAATGAACCTCTGATTAATCTTTTTTCGATGTCATTGAGGAGCTTTAGCGACGAAGCCTGTAGGTTGGGTTGCGTTTTTCAATCCAACGATTTGCCGGAAGGATTGTTGGGTTACGCTTCGCTAACCCAACCTACCCAACTTGTCATAATCCCCCCTCCACCCCCCTTTAGAAAAGAGGGAATGGGGGATTTGAAGGAGTTTCGAGGCAATAGTGATTCTGACATTATTTATGCGTTAAGAAATGAATTTGGTATTTTTTAACAGTCTTTGAAACCATAGGGATACGACAACACATGTCATCAGAGGAATTCCACAGGATAAAGCGGCTCCCGCCGTATGTGTTCAACATAGTGACCGACCTGAAGGTCGCGGCCCGCAGGCGCGGGGAGGACATCATAGACTTCGGGATGGGCAACCCGGACCAGCCCACGCCCAAGCACGTGGTGGATAAGCTCATAGAGGCCTCGCAGAACCCGAGGAACCACCGCTACTCGGCGTCGAGGGGGATATACAAGCTCCGCCTCGCCATAGCGGACTGGTACAAGAGGCGCTATGACGTCGACATAGACCCGGAGACCGAGGCCGTGGCCACCATCGGCTCGAAAGAGGGCATCTCGCACCTCGCCCTCGCGGTCATAGGGCCGGGAGACGTGGTCTTTGTCCCGAGCCCGACCTATCCGATACACACCTACTCGGTCATCATAGCGGGAGGGGACGTAAGGAGCATACCGCTCCTGCCGGGGGTCGATTTTTTCGACGAGATGCAGAAGGCCGTGAAGCAGACATGGCCCAGACCCAAGCTCCTTGTGCTCAACTTCCCGCACAACCCGACTACAGAGGTGGTGGACAGGGCGTTTTTCCAGAAGGTCGTGGACTTCGCCAAGGAGAACGACCTGATGGTGGTGCACGACCTCGCGTACGCGGACATAGTGTTTGACGGGTACAAGGCCCCGAGCTTCCTTGAGATACCGGGGGCCAAGGACGTGGGGGTGGAGTTCTTCACCCTCTCCAAGAGCTACAACATGCCGGGGTGGAGGGTGGGGTTCGCCGTTGGCAACAGGAGGCTCATCTCCGCCCTTACCAGGCTAAAGAGCTACCTCGATTACGGGATGTTCCAGCCTATACAGATAGCCGGGATAATAGCCCTCAACGGCCCGCAGGACTGCGTCCATGAGATATGCAAGACCTATGAATCGAGGAGGGACGTCCTCATAGACAGCTTCTCAAAGGCTGGATGGGAGATAGACAAGCCGAAGGCCACCATGTTCGTATGGGCGCGGATCCCCGAGCACTTGAGGTCGATGAAGTCCATCGAGTTCTCCAAGTTCCTGCTCGATAAGGCGAAGGTGGCGGTTTCCCCGGGCATCGGCTTCGGGGAGTACGGCGACGACTACGTGAGGATGGCGCTCGTCGAGAACGAGCAGAGGATAAGGCAGGCCGCCAAGTCTATCAAGAAGGCGCTTGAGATACCGGCCGCCGAGGCTATAGGGAAGTAAGCAGGCTGAACATGCATGGCGAGCGCATTCCCCGTAGCTTGGCCAGCGGGGTTAAGCGAGCGAATCGAATTAGATATTTCCTTATATGTCGAGGCTCCCCGCTGGCCAAGCCGCGGGGAGCCTCAAAGAGACGCGCATGGCTCAAAAAAACATCGACAGGATAAACGTGGGGCTCATCGGCTTCGGGACCGTGGGCACCGGCGTCGTGAAGGTCCTCAAGGAGAACGCCTCCATCCTCAGGGACAGGCTCGGGTGCGAGGTCGTCCTGAAAAAGATAGCCGACCATGACATCGCGCGGGACAGGGGCGTGAGGGTGGAGCAGGACGTCCTTACCACGGACGCCAGCGAGGTCATAAACGACCCGGAGATATCCATCGTCATAGAGCTTATCGGCGGGACAGGCGCGGCAAAGGACCTCATAATGGAGGCCATGGACAGGGGCAAGCACGTAGTCACCGCGAACAAGGCGCTCTTGTCCACCCACGGCCGCGAGATATTCGAAAAGGCCGTGAGCAAGGGCGTGGACATATACTTCGAGGCGAGCGTGGGGGGCGGCATCCCCGTCATAAAGGCCCTGAGGGAGGGGCTCGTGGCCAACAGGATAGAGTCGATGTACGGGATAATAAACGGCACGGCCAACTATATACTGAGCAAGATGACCAACGACGGCGGCAGGTTCGAGGACGTCCTCCGAAGGGCCCAGGAGAAGGGATACGCCGAGGCCGACCCCTCCTACGACGTGGAGGGAATAGACACCGCCAACAAGCTCGCCATACTGATAAACCTCGCCTACGGCACCTACATCAAGCCGGGCGACATATATACCGAGGGCATAACGAGCCTGAGCCAGCTCGACATCAAGTTCGCCAAAGAGTTCGGCTACAGGATAAAGCTCCTTGCGATAGCCAAGTCCGTGGATTCCCGGATAGAGGCGCGGGTCCACCCGACGATGATACCGGCGTCCCATCCCCTGGCCAACATTGACGGGGTATATAACGCCATACACCTGAGGGGCAACGCGGTCGGCTCGGTCATGCTCTACGGGCTCGGCGCGGGCATGATGCCCACGGCGAGCGCGGTCGCGGCCGACATTGCGGACATATGCAGGAACATGAGGAAAGGGGCCGCCAACAGGCTCCCCCCGCTCTCTTACACCGGGGACGCGGTGAGGGAGGTAGGCATAAAGGACATAAGCTCCCTTGAGATACCTTATTACATAAGGTTCCTGGCCATGGACAAGCCCGGCGTGCTCTCCAAGATATCCGGGGTGCTCGGCGCACACAATATAAGCATCTCCTCGGTCATACAGAAGGACAGGAAGATCGGCGGGGCCGTGCCCCTGGTCATAGTCACCCACAACGCGTTGGAGAGGGAGCTGCGAAGTTCCATGGAAGAGATAGAGAAGCTCGATATAATACAGGACAAGATAGTATACATAAGGATAGAGGAGAATCTCGGTGCGGCTAACTAAAAAAGGGCTATGGGGCGGGATAATAAGGGAGTTCAGGGATTTTCTGCCTGAGATACACGACTCCGCCGTCACGACGCTCCTTGAAGGCAACACCCCTTTGATAGAGACGGTGAACCTCAAGGACGTATTCGGCGATATCAGGATGCTCCTCAAGTACGAGGGGCTCAACCCCACGGGGTCTTTCAAGGACAGGGGCATGACCATGGCGGTATCCAAGGCGCGTGAGGAAGGCGCAGGCGCCGTCATATGCGCCTCCACCGGGAATACCTCCGCCTCCGCATCCGCTTACGCGGCGAGGGCCGGGATGAGGGCCTACGTGCTCGTGCCCGAGGGGAGTGTTGCCATGGGCAAGCTCTCGCAGGCGATGATGCACGGCGCGCTCGTCCTGCAGATAAAGGGCAACTTCGACGACGCGCTCAATATAGTGAAGGAGATAACGCGGGACTATCCGGTCAAGATGGTCAACTCCATCAACCCCTACAGGATAGAGGGGCAGAAGACCGCGGCCTTCGAGATATGCGAGCACCTCGGCCACGCCCCGACGTACCACTTCCTGCCCGTCGGCAACGCCGGCAACATCACGGCGTACTGGAAGGGCTACAGGGAGTACGAAAAAGAGGGGATAATATCGAACCTCCCGAAGATGATGGGCTTCCAGGCCGAGGGGGCCGCCCCCATAGTCCTCGGGCGCCCGGTTGAGAACCCTCAGACCATAGCCACCGCCATAAAGATAGGCAACCCGGCGAGCTGGGACAGCGCCGTAGAGGCGCGGCGGGAGAGCGGCGGGCTGATAGACTCGGTAACCGACGACGAGATAATAGAGGCGTACAAGCTCCTTGCATCGAGGGAAGGGGTCTTTTGCGAGCCGGCCAGCGCGGCGAGCCTCGCAGGGGCGATGAAGATGAAGAGGGAGGGCGTCCTGACCGACGGTGACACGGTCGTATGCACGCTGACCGGCCACGGCCTCAAGGACCCGGATATGGCGATAAAGGCCTCGGCGAAACCGGTAAAGGTCCCTGCCGACGTAAAGAAGATACTCAAGGCCATGGGGCTGTAAGCGGCCCTGAAGAACCATGCGGGGTTAAGCGGGCGAATCTGACTTGGTTATCGGTTATCAGTTATCGGTTATCGGTGATCGGAAAAAATACGTCTTTATCCTTCACTGATAACAGATAACCGATAATAAAACGGTATAATTAAGGGAACGGCATGAAGTACATAATACTGATAGGCGACGGCATGGCGGACTATCCGGTAAAGGAGCTCGGGGGCAAGACCCCCCTTGAGTACGCGGATATCCCTAACCTCGACCGCCTCGCCGCTACGGGCAAGTTCGGGCTCTTCGCCACGGTGCCCACGGGCATGAGCCCCGGGAGCGATGTCGCCAACTTAAGCGTCCTCGGCTACGACCCTAAGAGGTACTATACGGGCAGGGCCCCGCTCGAGGCCGCGTCCATCGGGGTGAAGCTCGAGGCCGGGGACATAGCCTTCAGATGCAACCTCGTTACCCTGAAGCAAGAGGGCGGCTCCATGGTGATGGAGGACTACAGCGCCGGACATATCTCCACCGAAGAGGCGAGCGAAATAGTGCTCGACCTCGACAAGGCCCTCGCAGGCGGAGGGGTGAGGTTCTACCCGGGCACGGGCTACAGGCACCTGATGGTATGGAAGGGCGGGACAAAGGCGTTGAAGACCACCCCGCCGCACGACATATCAGACAAGAAGATAGACGGCCATCTCCCATCCGGGAGCGGGGCCGACAAGCTCATAGGGCTTATGAAGGGGTCATGGGATATCTTGAAGGGCCATCCGGTCAACAGGAAGAGGGCTGAGGCCGGGAAGAGGCCGGCCACCTCGATCTGGCTCTGGGGGCAGGGCAGCGCCCCGGCCATGCCCACCCTCAAGGAGAGGTTCGGCGTTGAGGGATCGATAATATCGGCCGTAGACCTTATGAAGGGCATAGGCATATACGCCGGGCTCGAGGTCATAAAGGTCCCCGGCGCCACCGGCTACATAGACACCAACTACAGGGGCAAGGCCGACTACGCGCTCGCCTCGCTTGAGAAAAAGGCATTCGTCTGCGTCCACGTCGAGGCCCCGGACGAGGCCGGCCACAACGGCAACCTCAAGGACAAGGTGCGCGCCATAGAGGACTTTGACAGGGAGGTCGTCGGCAGGGTCTTGAAGGGGCTCGAAAGGTTCGGCGGATGGAGGTTGCTTGCGCTTCCGGACCACCCCACCCCTGTCGCCCTTAAGACGCACACCCCTGACCCCGTGCCGTTCGCGTTGTGCGACGGGGGGGCGCTCCATAAGGAGATGGGCGCGGCCAGGTTCACCGAGGCCGCGGCGGCAGACTCAGGGGTGCTGGTCGAGGACTGCGGAGCGATGATAGAGGAGCTATTCGGAAGGACGGAGCGGGTCTGCGGCGTCAAGTAGGCGCGGCGCGGACACACGCCAATGATATGGATAAGGCCCCGGGCCGGAGCGGCTTAGGGGCCTTTTTTATACGGTCCGTCAGAACTTTGCATACCTTCGTCGCTCCTCGGCAGGCTCCACTCGCCGCGAAGCTGTGCAAGTGGAAGTTTGTTCTGACGTCCCGTATGCGTATTCATTTATGACGTTGTGTATAATAGGTATAGCGAGTGTATGGCGGGATAGTCGATAATGAAAAAGATATTCTTGATATTGTTTATACTGGCGGCTGTCCCTGTTGCGCTATACATGGTCTTCATCCCTGACGTATCCTCCCTCAGGAAGAATAACCCCAAGAAGACCTCCATGATGAGGTACAGGGAGGCGCAGTGGGTCGCCAAGGGGCAGAGAAGGAAGATATCCCACGTCTGGGCGCCGTACTCGAGGATATCCCCGTACCTTGTCAAGGCCGTCATCATAGCCGAGGACGACAAGTTCTGGCGACACGAGGGGTTCGACTTCGAGGCCATGCAGAAGGCCGTGGAAAAGGACATAAAGGCCGGGAGGCTCAAGGCAGGGGGCTCCACCATCAGCCAGCAGCTCGCCAAGAACCTCTACCTTACGCCTGAGAAGTCCATCCTCAGGAAGCTTCGGGAGGCCGTCATCACCTGGAAGATAGAGAGGACGCTCTCCAAGAGGCGGATAATAGAGCTCTACCTGAACGTCGTGGAGTGGGGCGACGGGGTCTTCGGGGCCGAGGCCGCGGCGCGCGCCTACTTCGGCAAGGCGGCCTATGAGCTCACGCCGATGGAGGCGGCCCGTATGGCCGTGGTCCTGCCGAACCCGAGGAGGCTAAACGTAGCCGGAGACCAGAGGTACGTCAACGCCCGCGCCGATATAATATATAACATCATGGTCAAAAGGGGTATAGTGGTCCCCGAGCTGGATGAGATGGAGAGGGGCGGGGAGGCCGAGGCCCCCATGCCTGTGCCCCAGGCACCACAATCCCAACAATCCCCATAATCCCCCAAAGCCGCTGTCGGCCCAACCTCACAAATCACTCGACTTTTCAAATCTCGCAATTTGACGATCCATCCATGGATTGCTTAGGGAACCTCTGATTAATTCGCAATAGCATGTCATTCTGAGCAAAGCGAAGAATCTCAACGTCTATAAAATCAATAAGTTACGAGATTCTTCGGTCGCTACGCTTCCTCAGAATGACAGAAAAACATAATTAATCAGATATAATGGGGGTGTAAGGTGGAGTTGGGCCTTACAGAAAGGAGGCGAGCATATGAAACACTCAATATTGATGGCCGATATATTCGATATGATCGTCAGCCTCGTTGTGTTTGCGGTTGGTATGTCGGTCGCGGCGATATTATAGGCCCTGTGACCGTGTTCTTATCCATCGGCTATGGAGGGGGACGCCCATTAAAGGCATCCCCCTCTTTTTTTGTCGGCGTCATAGTCCCATCCGGGGGATGCGGGGAAGAGCCGCGCCCGGACGGAGGCTCAGCCCCCGCCTCAATCCTATCCCGGCAAAACCTTCTGTTTGTAATTTTTTCCTTTCTGTGTTAGTATTCTTATTTAAATTCAGAATAAAAAGGAGAAGCAAGCGAATTGGAACAGAAGACTTTATCGTTCAACGATTTCAATCTTTCAAGCGAGGTGCTCAAGGCCGTCACGGCAATGGGTTTTGAGGAGCCCACGCCCATCCAGTCAAAGACTATCCCGGTGCTACTGACAGGCAAGGACGTCATAGGGCAGGCCCAGACAGGCACCGGCAAGACCGCGGCCTTCGGCATACCTATAGTCGAGAGGATAGACAGGGCTACGCACGGCGTCCAGGCCATAATAATCGCGCCGACAAGGGAGCTGGCCATCCAGGCCGCGGAGGAGATGAACAAGCTCGGCAAGTTCAAAAGGCTCCATGCGCTCCCGGTGTACGGAGGCACTTCGATAGAGAGGCAGATAAAGGCCCTGCA
>JACRNN010000211.1 GCA_016234955.1 Deltaproteobacteria bacterium
CCTCGGCCTCATGAACCGGAGGGGCATCTTTAAAGGCCCGTAACCGTTCGAGCGGCGATTATAATCCCCCCCGTCCCCCCTTTGATGTCTCACAATGGGATCTAAAATCCCTCGCCTTCCAGGCGAAAACTTCCAGTGCGTATTGAGAGTTTAAAAGGCATCACCCTCCCCTTTATCCCCTCCCATCGAGGGAGGGGAGGTTTATAGCAGCCCCCTCTCCCCTTGCGGGAGAGGGCAGGGGTGCGGGGGCAGTGTGCCTCAAAGCTGAATGATCAGACACCAGGTCGGGCTTTCAGCCGACCAAAACTTTGAACCTACAGCCTTCCAGGCGGTAGGTTCAGTAAAGGGGGATAAATTTTTGGGGGCTTTCGTGGCCGGGATAACGATTACAGAGGCCGATACAATTATACCAAACAAATGCCTGCCCGCAAACCACACCCCAACCATCGACATATACTGAAACGTGGGAGATTCTTCACGGAGTTTATCCTGAGCGAAAGAGCGAGATTCTTCGCTACGCTCAGAATGACATGGCGAAGGGTTCAGAATGACAGGATAAAATAGTTTTTCCACAACCTGCTAAGCTTGCTTTGGCGAATTCAACGCTTCAGAAAATTGAAATCTCTATACTTCGCCCGCTCATACATTATATAATCCCCTCTACCCTAAATCACATGCGCGAATCAAGAAAACCCGATGTCCCTTGGAAAATATAAAGACCTCCTGAGGTCCCTCAACTTCCAGTCCTTTCTCTGGACCCAGTTCCTCGGCGCCTTCAACGATAACGTCTTCAAGATCGTCATCTCCATGGTGGCGGTCAATATCGCGAGCGCGGGCACGGGCGGGGGGTACGTCTCGCTCGTCGGGGCGATATTTATCCTGCCGTTTCTCCTCTTCTCCGGGTACGCCGGTCATGCCGCCGACGCCTTCAACAAGAGAAGCCTCCTGATCGTGACCAAGGCCTTCGAGATAGTGGCCGTGGCCTTCGGTCTTTTCGCGTTCTGGTACGGCAGGATGGAGTTCATGCTCGCAACGCTCTTCCTCATGGCCGTGCACTCCACCTTCTTCGGCCCCGCGAAGTACGGCATAGTGCCGGAGATGATGCCGGACAAGGACCTCTCCAGGGCCAACGGCCTGCTTGAGATGAGCACGTTCCTCGCCATAATACTCGGCACCTCAATCGGCACCATCATGTACTCGGCGTGGAAGGGCCGCCTCGTCATAATAGGGCTCTGCCTCGTGGCGATAGCCTTTGCGGGCACCCTCCTGAGCTTTGGTATCGCGCGGGTACCCGGCCCCTCCGGCGCGCGCAAACGCTTCGGGGCGAACCCGTGGGGCGAGATAGGCCTCGGCCTCAAACGCCTCTACTCCGACAGGATGCTCCTCATCACGGTATCGGCCATCACCTACTTCTGGTTCATGGGGTCGCTCCTACAGATGGACATACTCCTCCTCGGCAAGGAGGTGATGCGCCTGCCGGACCTCTGGATAGGGATACTCATCACATCGCTCGCCTTCGGCATAGGCATGGGCAGTATTATCGCCGGCAGGCTCTCCGGGGACAAGGTGGAGCCGGGGCTCGTGCCGCTCGGGTCCATAGGCATGGGGGTGTTCGCCATACTCCTTGCGTTTTCCTCTTCTTCGTACCCGAGGACCGCGGCGGCCATGATGATGCTCGGCTTTTCCGGCGGGCTTTTCATAGTCCCGCTCAACGCCCTGCTCCAGCAAAAGAGCGGGCCGGACGAGAAGGGCCGCATCATCGGCACGAACAACTTCGTAAACACCATCGGGATACTCCTGGCCTCCGGCGTGCTCTGGCTCATGAGGGACTATCTCGACGTCAGGGCCGACAGGATAATACTCATCTTCGGGATAGTGACGCTCGTGAGCACCGTATTCCTGATGAGGGCGCTCCCGGATTTTCTCCTGCGCTTCACGCTCTGGATGCTCACCCACACGGTCTATAAAATTCGCATAGCCGGGGAGGAGAACGTGCCTTTCAGGGGCGGGGCCCTCCTCGTATGCAACCACATGTCCTTTGCCGACGGACTCCTGGTCGGGGCCTGCGTGCAGAGGTTCATCCGCTTCATGGTCTACCAGTACTTCTACGGGCTCAAGCCGATAAGGTGGCTCCTTGTCCTGATGAAGGCCATACCCGTGGCCGATGGCGGGCGCAGGGAGATAGTACAGTCGCTGAAGAAGGCGCGGGAGGAGCTAAAGGCCGGCCACGTCGTCTGCGTATTCGCCGAGGGCGCGATAACCAGGACCGGGAACCTCCTGCCCTTCAAGCGCGGCTTCGAGAAGATAGTAGAGGGGCTCGACGTCCCGGTAATCCCGGTGCATCTGGACAGGGTATGGGGCTCCATCTTCAGCTTCAAGGACGGACGCTTCTTCTGGAAGTGGCCCTCGCACTTCCCGTACCCGGTTACGGTCTCCTTCGGCAAGCCTATAAAGTCGGCCGCAAGCGCCGACGAGGTCAGGCGCGCAGTGATGGAGCTCGGAAGCGATGCGGTGGAGTACAGGAGAAATAGCGCCGACCTCCTCCATTTAAGGTTCATCAAGGCCGCACGGCGCAAATACTTCTCCATGTGCATGGCCGACTCCACCGGCAGGGAGCTTACGTGGGGCAAGGCCCTCACCTCAAGCCTCCTGCTATCGAAACGGCTAAAGAAAAACGGCGGCGCGGACGAGATGACCGGCCTGCTCCTGCCGTCTTCCATTGCCGGGGCTATCGCCAACGCCGCGGTTCTCATCTCCGGCAGCGTCCCGGTAAACCTCAACTTCACCGCCGGCGCGGACGGCATCGCCTACGCCGTAAAAAAGTGCTCCATATCGAGGATAATCACCTCCAGGGCCTTTGTCTCGAAGGCCGGGGTCGAAAGGACGGACAAGATGGTCTTCCTCGAAGACATATTCACCGGTATCTCCGGGTTGGAGAAGGCCCTGACCGCGGCAGTCGCCTTTTTGCTCCCCTCAAGGCTCCTCTTGTCGATATATTCCCCCTCCGGCGCCGACCCGCATAAGCTCGCCGCCGTGATGTTCACGAGCGGAAGCTCAAGCGAGCCAAAGGGCGTGATGCTCTCGCACCACAATATCATCTCCAACGTCGAGGGCTTCTCCCAGGTATTCAACGTCAACGGCAAAGACATCGTCATGGGCGCGCTCCCGTTCTTCCACTCCTTCGGGTTCACGGGCACGATATGGTTCCCGCTTATAAACGGGCTCAGGTCCGTATACCATCCGAACCCGCTCGACGCAAAGACCATCGGCGGACTTGTCAGGAAGTACGGGGCGACGATAATCATCGGCACCCCGACCTTTTACTCCGCGTACGCGAAGAAGTGCCGTCCGGACGACTTCTCCTCCATCCGCTACGCTATCGCCGGGGCCGAGAGGCTCCGCCCGGATACGGCAGAGGAGTTCAGGAATAAGTTCGGGGTCGAGCTCCTCGAAGGGTACGGCTGCACCGAGATGTCCCCGGTCGTGTCCGTCAACATCCCGGACGTGGAGCACGACAAGGTGCGCCAGATCGGGTTCAAGCCGGGGACCGTCGGCCACCCCATACCCGGCGTTGCGGTAAAGGTGGTGGACCCGGAGAACGGGGAGGACCTCCCCTCAGGCGCCGAGGGGCTCTTGCTTGTAAAAGGCCCCAACCTGATGCTCGGCTATCTCGGAGAGCCTGAACTTACGCGCAGGGCCGTAAAAGACGGCTGGTACTCAACCGGCGATATCGCCTCGGTGGGCGAGGACGGGTTCATAAGGATCGTCGGCAGGATATCGAGGTTCAGCAAGCTCGCCGGAGAGATGGTGCCGCACGTGAGGGTGGAGGAAGAGGTGTCAAGGGCTCTGGGGGGGACGGAGTGCGTGGTGGTATCCGTCCCTGATGAGCGCAGGGGAGAGCGGATCGTCGCGTTTCACACAAGGAGCGGCATGAGCGCCGCGGAGGCATGGGAGGCCCTCTGTGCCTGCGGCCTGCCGAGGCTCTGGATCCCGAAGAGGGAGGACATCTGCTTCATCGATTCGATCCCCCTGACGGCTTCTGGAAAGGCCGACCTGAGGAGGCTTAAGTCCCTGGCCGCGCAATCAGCCGGGGTGTAGCAGGGTGCTGAAAAGGTCTTTTGAGAGAACCTTTTTATAAAAAGCTTTAACGTCGTGCCTTGAGCCATACGGGCTTTTTAAGGTATGTGGTGTTTAAAAGCCAAAGCGCTCAAGCACACGCTAAAACTCTCTCCAAAAATTTTCAGTTCTTTCCGGCTAACCCCCATGAATTAACGGGGGTTAGCCGGGAAACTAAAAGTCTTTGAACATGCATAGCGAGCGTCCAGCCCGCAACTTGTTGCGGGGTCAAGCGAGCGAATAGAAATATATACTCCCTTATATGTCGAAGATTCCCCGCGGCCTTGGCCAGCGGGGAGCTTCAAGGGGGCAGGGTTCCCATTGCCGCGCAGCAATGCAATGGGAAGCTGGAAACCTTTCTACAGAAAGTTCCCCCAAAAAAGATTTTTTCAGCGCCCTGCTAACCTGGGTCCTTTGCGGGGTTCGGCACAGGGGCGATGCAGACGGTATTCCTTGAGGCGTCCTTGGCCTCGTACATGGCCCTGTCAGCGAGCTTCACAATCTCCCTCTTGTCCCTGGAGTGCGCCGGGTATGCGGCGGCCCCTATGGAGGCCGTCACCTTCAGGTTGAGCCCCTCTTCCTTCAGGAACTCGTGCGCCTCGACGTTCCTTCT
Organism: Deltaproteobacteria bacterium; assembly: GCA_016234955.1. Lineage (GTDB taxonomy): Bacteria > Desulfobacterota > GWC2-55-46 > GWC2-55-46 > GWC2-55-46 > JACRLF01. The sequence goes on from JACRNN010000211.1 coordinate 4,730, forward strand.
TATCCTCTCGGCGGCCTTCATGGCCACGTTGCCGTCGGCGCCCACGAGGATGAATACGAACTCGTCCCCGCCGTACCTTATCACCGTATCTATCTCCCTCACGGAGTTAAGAAAGACCCTGCTTATCTCTATGAGGACCTTGCTCCCCACAAGGTGGTCGTTCCGGTCGTTCACGAGCTTGAAGTTGTCGAGGTCGAGGAAGAGCACCGTAATGGGCAGCATCGTCCTTTCGGCCCTCTTTATCTCCTTTTCGAGCGCCATGTCGAGGTACTTGCTGTTATACAGGCCCGTGAGGCTGTCGATATAGGCCATGCCCTTTGCCTCGGCGTACTTCTGCGCGTTCTCCATGGCCGCGGAGGCGTGCTCGGCTATGAAGGAGGCGCTCTCCAGGTCCTTGCGTCCGTACCCGACGGACGCGCGCCTGATGGCGATGACGAATCCCGTCTTTGCGCCGCCCTTGAGGAGCGGGACCGCGAGGAACGAGCCGCACCCGGCGGCAACGTCCTCCGCCCCGCCTTTTATCTCATCGGCCTGAATAGAGGCGACCCCGCTGAGGCCGTCGCAACGGCTTTTAAGGCTCTTTACCAGCCTCTCCCCGTCTTCCAGACGGAGGTGCCTCACGGCCTTTATCTCAAGCGTTGAGCCTTCCTCCTCGTAGAACGCGATAAAGCCGGAATCGGCGGGCACGGTCTGCATGAGCGAGTCCAGGATGAGGTCGTATAGCCTGTTGACCTCCAACATCGTCGTTATCTGCCTGGTCACCTCAAAGAGCCTGAGCGAGCGCTTTATCTCCTGGTTCTCCTCGAGAAGCTTCCTGTTATCCACGCAGCTTTTTACGGAGTGGAGGAGCTCGTGCTCGTCGAGCGGCTTTCTGATGTAGTCGAACGCCCCGTTCTTAAGGGCCTCGACGGCGGACCCTATGGTGCCGTGGCCCGTGAGCACTATAACGTCTATGAGCGCG
>JACRNN010000212.1 GCA_016234955.1 Deltaproteobacteria bacterium
CTATTGACGACACCACAGATGGGGCTTTTTCAGCGGCCTGTTAAGACGAGGAGGCGTATTGGTTTGCTATGAGAAGAATACGTAGGGCAGTAATAAGCGTTACCGACAAGACCGGCATCGCGGGCTTCGCAAAGGAGCTATCTTCCATGGGGGTTGAGATAATCTCCACCGGAGGCACGGCCGAGCTCATAAAGAACGCCGGGGTGGCAGTGATACCGATATCGTCCTATACCGGCCTTCCGGAGATGCTCGACGGGAGGCTCAAGACACTCCATCCCAAGATACACGGCGGGATACTCGGCATGAGGGACAACCCCGTGCACAACAAGGAGATGGAGTCTTTCGGGATACCCCCCATAGATATGGTGGTGGTGAACCTCTACGCGTTCGAGGACACGGTGGAGAGGGGATGTACCCTTGATGAGGCGATAGAGAACATAGACATAGGCGGGCCTACCATGATAAGGGCGGCGGCCAAGAACTACAACGACGTGGCGGCCGTGGTCGACCCCGCGGATTACAACGGGGTAATCGGGGAGATGAAGGAGAAGAAGGGGGGGCTCACCAGGCATACCAGGTTCGCCCTCGCCAGGAAGGTCTTCCAGCTCACGGCGCGGTATGACGCGGCCGTCTCGAACTACCTGGGCGCGGTACCGGAAAACCCCCAGCTTGAGGCGCCGAGGAGGTTCCCCGACACCTTCACTGTGCAGTACGAGAAGCTCCAGGATCTGCGCTACGGGGAGAACCCGCACCAGAGCGCGGCGTTCTACCGCGTGAGGACGAGGACCCCGGGGCTCGGGGACGCCAGGAAGCATCAGGGCAAGGAGCTCTCTTACAACAATATCCTCGACCTCAACGCGGCCCTCCAGATAGTATCTGAGTTCCATGAGCCGGCGGCGGTCATAATAAAGCACAACAACCCGTGCGGGGCCGCGGTCTCGAAGGACGGGACGCTCAAGGCGTATGAGCTCGCGTACGCGTGCGACAGGACCTCGGCCTTCGGCGGCATAGTGGGCTTGAACAGGAGGGTCACCGGGGAGGCGGCTGAGGCGCTCGGCAGGATATTCCTCGAGGCCGTCATAGCCCCTGGATACGACGAGGAGGCGCTCGGAATCCTGGCCGCGAAGAAGAACCTGAGGGTGATTGAGGCCTGCGGGGTGGAGGCCGGGGCCGCGAACAGGTGCGCCCCGGACCTCGACATCAAGAGGGTATGCGGAGGGGTGCTCCTTCAGACCCTCGACATCGAGAGCGCCTCGGACTTGAAGACCGTCACCAGGCGCGGGCCCGATGAATCGGAGCTCGAGGACCTGCTCTTCGCGTGGAACGTATGCAAGCACGTGAAGAGCAACGCCATAATATTCGCCAGGGGGCTGCGCACCGTCGGCATAGGAGCGGGGCAGATGTCGAGGATAGACTCCACGAGGATAGCCGCCATAAAGGCGGCTGAGGCCGGGCTTGCCTTAAAGGGGGCCGTGATGGCCTCGGACGCGTTCTTCCCGTTCAGGGACAACGTGGACATGGCCGCGGAGCACGGCATAACCGCCATAATACAGCCTGGGGGCTCCATAAAGGACGAAGAGGTCATAAAGGCCGCGGACGAGCGCGGGATAGCGATGGTGTTTACCGGCGTCAGGCACTTCAGGCATTAAAGGGCGCCTCTAAAAATTGCTCTTTTTCCCGATCTCTTTTTTGGGGCGAAAATAAAAATGGACACATATTCTCATATATGTTCCGCTTTTTTATTTCAGCGTTCTGAAACCCCTCGGGTCTTTAGTCCTGAGAGGTTTCACTCACCCCGCCTCGACCTCGGAAAAAAATGAACCCTCATAGGCGGGGAGCCGCCGAGGTTTCAGAAACTAAAAAACTGATTTTTAGAGGCGTCCTAAAATTCTCCGCGGCTTGTATAGCGAGCTTCAAGGGTTAATGGTATGAAGGTTCTCGTCATAGGCTCAGGGGGGAGGGAAGACGCGCTTGCGTGGAAGCTCGCAAGGTCCGCCCGCGTGGAGCAGGTCTTTATCGCCCCAGGCAACGCCGGGACCTCAAGGCACGGCCGGAACGTCGATATAAAGGCCGGGGACATAGAGGGGATCAAGGGCTTCGCCATGAAAGAGCGCATAGACCTGACGGTCGTGGGCCCGGAGGTCCCGCTCACCCTCGGCATAGTCGATGAGTTCGAGAGGGCGGGGCTCAGGATATTCGGCCCTTCGAGGCTCGCCGCCGAGATAGAGGGGAGCAAGGCGTTCAGCAAAGGCCTGATGGCGCGCTACAACATCCCGACCGCGCGCTACAGGGAGTTCTCCGACCCGCTGGAGGCGCGGGCTTATGTCGAGGAGATAGGCCCTCCGCTGGTAGTCAAGGCCGACGGGCTTGCCGCTGGCAAGGGCGTTGTAATATGCGCGGCTAAAGACGAGGCCGTCGAGGCGATAGAGAATATAATGGTTAAGAAGGCCTTCGGCCCCTCGGGCGCGAGGGTCGTCATCGAGGAGTTTTTAGAGGGCGAGGAGGCGTCTTTCCTCGCCGTCACAGACGGAAAGACCGTCGTCCCGCTCGCCCCGGCCCAGGACCACAAGGCGATATACGACGGGGACATGGGGCCGAATACCGGAGGCATGGGCACATACTCCCCGGCCCCGCTCATAACCCCGGAGCTCGAACGCGAGGTCATGGAGGGGGTAATGAAGCCCTCTGTAGAGGCCATGGAGGCGGAGGGGAGGCCCTACAGGGGGGTGCTCTACGCCGGGCTGATGATAGGCAACGGCGGGGTCAAGGTGCTGGAGTTCAACTGCAGGTTCGGAGACCCGGAGACCCAGCCGATAATGATGCGGCTTGAGGACGACCTCTTTGACCTCCTTATGCGCGCGGTGGAGGGAAGGCTTGCGGGGGTGAGGCTCAAGTGGTCTGAAAAAGACGCCGTATGCGTCGTGATGGCCGCGGGCGGCTATCCCGGCGATTACGTTAAGGGGAGCGCGATAAGCGGCCTTGACGAGGCAGGCAATATGGAGGACGTGATGGTCTTCCACGCGGGCACGGCCTTCAAGGACGGCCGCGTGGTAACCTCCGGCGGCAGGGTGCTCGGGGTCACGGCCCTCGGCAACGGGATAAAAGATGCGATAGACAGGGCGTACAGGGCCGTTGAGCTGATATCCTGGGAAGGGGCTTACTACAGGAAGGACATAGGGTATAAGGCGTTGCGGCGCATGGTCCGCTGAACATGCATAGCGGGCGCGAGGCCCGCGGCTTGGGCTTTGTGGAGTTTTATCTTCCAATGGAGGGGAACATATGACCGTCGGTGAAAGGGTAAAACCCCTTGTCGGGATACTCATGGGGAGCGATTCTGACCTGCCTGTAATGGAGGAGGCCGCGAAGGCGCTGAAGTCTTTCGGCATCCCCTACGAAGTCACCGTCTCATCCGCCCACAGGACTCCGGAGAGGACCGCGAGGTACGCAAAGTCCGCCGAGAAGAGGGGGATAAGGGTGATAATAGCCGGGGCGGGCAGCGCCGCCCATCTCGCTGGCTTCATAGCGGCGCAGACCACACTCCCGGTAATCGGGGTCCCGATAGATTCGGGCCCTCTGAAGGGGCTCGACGCGCTCCTGTCAACGGTGCAGATGCCCGGCGGGGTGCCGGTGGCCTCGATGGCCATAGGCCCCGCGGGCGCGAAGAACGCCGGCATATTCGCCGCGCAGATACTCTCAACGGCCGACGAGGGGCTCAGGGCAAGGCTCAAGGCCTACAGGAAGGAACAGGCGAAGGCGGTCAAGGAGAAGGCGAAGAGGCTGAAGGCCGTTTGATTTCAGGTTGCGTTTTACGCGGCTTGCTAAACCGTTTTTCCGTACCACAGGGTTTCCGATTGATACAGGCAAAGAGGCCCGTCATATTGAGCCCGTCTTCAACGCTTGACGAGGCCGTGCGCGCATTCAAAAGCGGCGGCGTCATAGCGTATCCGACCGAGACGTTCTACGGCCTCTGCGTCGACCCGTTCAACATGGAGGCCGTGGGGAATCTCTTCCGCCTCAAGGGGCGCCCCGGTAAAAACCCCGTCTCCGTGATAATAAAGGACGTCCCTATGCTTTCAGCCGTTGCCTCGGACGTCCCTCCGGCGGCGCTCGACCTGATAAAGAGGTTCTGGCCCGGCCCGCTCACTATCGTATTCAAGGCCAGTCCTTCGGTCCCCCCGGAGCTGACAGGCGATACCGGCAAGATCGGCGTCAGGGTGTCGAGCAACCCATTGGCCGCGCGCCTCTCATCCGTGCTCGGCTCGCCCATAACGGCGACGAGCGCGAACCCCACGGGAAAAAAGCCGGCTGTAGCGCCTGAAGAGGTGCTCGAGTACTTCAACGGCAGGATAGAGGTCCTTATAGACGGGGGCGCACTCCCCGGCAAGACCGGCTCCACGGTCGTTGACGTGACCTCCGGCAGGGTCGTGGTGATAAGGGAAGGGGATATCCCTTCAAAGGACTTGACAGGCCATTTTAAATAAAACCTCTTGATTTACGGCATGTTGCGTAAAACTTCGCAGTGCCTCAAGGCCCCTACAGCCCTCCCGTAACAGGCCAGCCCCCTACCGTCCCCGAAAATATCCATTTTTTCCCTAAAGTATTCCATGCCTTTGTCCGATAGAAATAATGAAGGGAGCATCGTATGGTACCCTCAGTCAGTTCATCGGTTTCGGCGATAAAGGCCGCGTTTACGATGATGGAAGCGTCGGCCAATAATACCGCGAACGCGGACACCGCCGGTTACAAGAAAGATAAGGTGTCGCTGAACGAGGGCAAGGGCGTAGGGGTCGTGGCCAAGGTCGAGAAGTCCAATGAGCCTGGTCAGAAGATAAAGGACTCTTACGGCAATGTAGCGGAGGCCTCAAACGTCAATTACACCGAAGAGGCCGCCACCCAGATACAGGCCAAGAACATGGCCGCCTTGAACGTCGCGGTCTTAAAGACGCAGGATGAGATGGAGAAGAACCTTATAGATATCTTTGCATAAGGAGCATCCTATGAAACCGTACCCGTACCCTATGCCGTTTTGAAAATTGATGGACAACCCCTTCCCCGCGGCAAGGTTTTGCGGGGAGTTGCAACCCCCGCCCTCACACAAGCTCTTACCGCACCTCAACCTATCCTTTCTGCGGGTATGTCCTTAGACTGAAAAACAGCCCACCCAAAACCCTACACCAAAGGGAGATACCCGCGGAGCCCTCATCCGAGGTTAACGCCTTATTGCAGGCCAGAGCCGCATACGGGCAAAGTAGCCTGTACCCATAATTGCCTTTCACGGCCTCAATCCAACAGGTTGCTGAAAAAGTCCCATCTGCTTTGTCCTCATCGGCGTTCGTCACTGCGGCGTACAATACAAGTACGCCTTCCCATTGCGATTGTAAAGACGCAATGGGAGCCCTGCCTCACTTCCTCGACTCCTCGCATCTGTAACTTTTTGAGCAACCTAAGGAACCTCTGATTAATTATGTTTTTCTGTCATTCTGAGGAAGCGTAGCGACCGAAGAATCTCGTAACTTATTGATTTTATAGACGTTGAGATTCTTCGCTTTGCTCAGAATGACATGCTATTGCGAATTAATCAGAGGTTCCCTAATCCTGAGAAAGCCGCTCGAGTCGACAAGGCCGCCGCATCCTTCCGGCATATAGCCGCGCGCGTCCTCGAGGACGAACTCCGTATGGTCTTGCAGGAACCCCTTGATGACCCCGTCCGTCTCTTCGGGCTCGAAGGTGCATGTGGAATATACCATACTCCCCCCCTTTTCAAGATACCCTGAAGCCCTCTCAAGAAGCCTCCTCTGAACCCCGGCGAGCTCCTTTATATCCTCCTCTTTCCTCCTGTATTTTATGTCAGGCGACCTCCTCAGCACCCCGAGCCCTGAGCAGGGGGCGTCAATGAGTATGGCGTCGAAGCGCCTGGCGAACGGGATGCCATCGAGCGCGTCGGCGGCCACGGTCCTTATGATACCGGTCTTCAGCCTCCTGGCGGCCTCCGCTACGTTTTCGAGCCTGCGCGGGTGCTTGTCCACGGCGCATATGAGGCCGGAGTCGCCCATGAGCTGGGCCATGTGGGTCGCCTTGCCGCCCGGGGCGCTGCACAGGTCGAGTATCGCCTCACCCGGTTTTGGTGAGAGCAGGTACGGTATGAGCTGCGAGGCCTCGTCCTGGATATAGTACCTCGGGTCTTTGGGGTCGAGGCGGCCGCCGCTCGAGACCTCTATGCCGTCCGGCGAGTAGAGGGTCTTTTTTACCGTTAAACCCGTGCCTGCAAGTTCGCCGATGAGCCGCTCTCTCGATATTGCAAGGGTATTTACCCGAAGCGTCTTCGGGGGGACGGACTGGTTCGATTCGCAAAGCGAGATGGCCTGTTCAGCGCCGAAGCGCTCCATCCACCTCTTTACCATCCATTCCGGATGGGAGTATACGATAGAAGCGTACTTTATCGGGTCCCCGGTAATGTCCGGGTATGCGATCCCCGCCCTCCCGGCGTCTATCCTTCTCAGCACCGCGTTGACGAACCCGGCCTTTTTGCCGCCGCCTCTCTTGACAAGCTCCACCGACCCGTTCACAGCGGCGGAGGGGGGGACCCTGGTGAGGAAAAGGAGCTGGTACGCGCCGATCCTCAAGGCGTTCAAGACGCTGTGTTCGAGCTTCTTCGACTTGATGGAGGAGAAAAGGTCTATCACCCAGTCGAGCCTTATGCGCCACCTCAATACCCCGTAGGTTATCTCAGTTGCAAGGTGCCTGTCGGTCTCGCCAAGCCCATTGAGCTCTTTTTCGAGGAGTATATCGGCATAGGCGTCCCCTCCAATGACCCTGGATAAGACCCTGAAGGCCGCCTGCCTCGCCCCGATTGTCGAAATCTTTGGCATACCGGTATATCCCCGTTTAGTGGCTTGACCAAAGTTTAACACGGCAACAGGCTATTTAGAATCATTATATTTTAAGAATGCTTGAACTATCTATGCATATTTAAAACAACTCGTTTTTATAATGTTAAAAAAAGTTTACAAAATTTTTTTTAGAATAGGTCTAAGGTTCCCGCTTATCAAGCCGATAAGATTAAAGAAGTAGGTTTCGGACTACCTGTCTATAAAGTTAGATAGTCATCCGAGTTCTGTGCGGAGGGTCTGTGCCGAGAGGTTGGTCGATCAGATTTTCCATAAAAGTATCTAATTATACTTGGTTTTTAACCATACCCCCCATTATGTGCTCTTTAGGGCGCAAAAGGCCTTGGATCAAAGCGTAGCATGAATGAAGTTTTAAAATGTTTTATTTAAATACTCTTAAACTCCCGGCTTTAAAATCAACAGTGAATTTACTTTTTAAATATTTTATCACTTCAGGTATTTTTAAGTCAACGGTGGTTTCACGGCTGATATCGCCTTATAAATGACCAGTACTGAACCCGGAAGACCCGGATAAGTAAAAAGTGAGAGGAGGTATGGCATCGTATGAGGAAATTTCTTCACCGTATCAGCATCAAAAGCTTCCTGATCGGCGTTGTCGGGGTACTCGTCCTTTTACTTACAATAATGTCCGTAAACAACGTCTGGAACGCCTACAGGGACGGCAAGGAGTATTCACGCGTCGGCATGGCGAACGATATGGCGGACGCCATATTGACGGCCGCCGGGTTCGAGGCCAAGGAGCGCGGGATGACCGCGATGGTGCTCGCCTCGGACAAGGCCGGGGACGCCTCTTTTATAGAAAAGGTGCATGAGACGAGGGCCAAGGGCGAAGAGTCGCTGAAAAAGGCCAATGAGCTCGCCGAAAAACTCATTGAGGCGGACAGCTCCAACACGGCGCTCAAAACGGCGCTCCGCAGGGCTAAAGAGGCCTACACGCAGCTTGAATCAGCCCGCAGGGACGCCGACAGGAACCTGGGCCTGGACGCAAAGAGCTACCCCGCCAGGGAATGGATAAAGAATATAACGAACTTCATCCAGGCCAACGCGGAGGTGAGGCTCGCGGCCTTCGCCTCCACCGCGAGCAAGGACAGCCTCCAGGAGGCCCTCAGGATGAACATCGAGCTCAAGCAGTCGATATGGCTCGTAAGCGAATACGCCGGCCGTGAAAGGGCCACGATGGCGAACTTCGCAAGCTCCAGGAGGCCGCTGGACGCGACCGCCTCCGAGAACTTGAAGACATACGGCGCCATAGTAAACAACAACCTCGCGCCCATCCTTCGCCTCAAGGACATGAACGGGATAGACCCGGATGTGCTCAAAGCGGTGGCGAAGATGGAGGAGGTGTACATCGGCAGGTTCGGGGAGACAAGGTCCCGCATGTACGCGGCCTCCTCCACGGGCGAATACCCGTTAAGCGGCAAGGAGTGGATCGACAGGAGCTCTGAAGCCATAGATACCGTAATAGCCGTATCTAACGACGTCGGCGCGATGGTCTACAATGGCATAAAGGCCGACGTGGCCGCGTCCAGGAGGAACATGGCGGCGTCGGTGGTTGTCCTTGCCGTCGTCATCGCCATAGGCCTTGGGTCCATCCTGGTCATAAACTCCAAGGTCATCACGCCGATGTTATATCTCAATAAGGCGATCAACGAGATAGAGAATACCGGGGACCTGACGCTCTCCATAAACGTGGAGTCCAGGGACGAGAGCGGGCAGATGGCCAAAGCCTTCAACGGCATGATGGGCAAGTTCCACGGCGTCATAAGGGACATCCACTCCTCGATTGAGCGCCTCGCATCCTCGTCCGAGGAGCTCTCGGCCTCGGCCGTGCAGATAGCGGGGGGCACCAAGTCCCAGAGCGCGAAGGCCACCCAGGTCTCAACAGCCGCCCAGCAGATGAACGCCACGATCCTGGAGGTGGCCAGGAACGTCTCCAGCGCGTCGGACGCCGCAAAGGACGCCAGCGGGGTGGCCACCAGGGGGGGCGGCATAGTCTCCAGGACTATAGACTCGATGAACGGGATATCGGCGAGCGCGAAGGAGTCGAGCGGGATAATATCGGCGCTTGGAGACCGTTCAAAGGAGATAGGCAACATAATAAACGTCATAGACGACATCGCGGACCAGACCAACCTCCTCGCGCTCAACGCGGCGATAGAGGCGGCCAGGGCCGGGGAGCAGGGAAGGGGCTTTGCGGTCGTGGCCGACGAGGTGAGAAAGCTCGCCGAGAAGACCATGAAGGCGACCAAGGAGATAGGCTCGATGATAAAGTCGATGCAGGACGAGACGTCCAGGGCCATCACTTCCGTTGAGCGCGAGGTCGTGGCCGTGGAAGACGGGGTCGGGCTGGCGATGGAGGCCGGAGAGGCCCTCAAGGAGATAGTCACGAAAGTCGATATCGTGACGTCCATGATACACCAGGTGTCCACTGCCACGGAGGAGCAGAGCGCCGCGACCGAGCAGATAAGCAACGACATCGAATCGGTAGCCGGGGTGGTGTCCGAGACCTCATCGAGCGCCGAGCAGATAGCCGGGACGAGCCAGGACATAGCGGACCTCGCAGGGTCGCTCAAGGCCATGGTGGAGACGTTCAAGATATCCGGCTCCCCCAGGGCGCATGCGGAGCGGCAGGCATTCATGGATGAGGGCGCTAATGTGGCGCCTATGAGGAGGTCCGCCTTTTAGGGCCGGGTCCTCTGCCTCGCATTATATTCCATAGTCCTCCGATAGTCAGGCTATCGGAGGGCGTCCATATTACCCCGCCTCTTTGCAATCCGACCCCAACGCCGTCGGCCTCCTTGAAAACCCGGCGGCCATCTGATATCATTAAAACATGGAAGAGTACGGTCTTGTCATAGAGAAGAAGAACGAGGGCGTCGTCGTGATACGGGCTCAGAGGACATCCGCGTGCGACGGCTGCGCCTCGAAGAACACCTGCGGGACGGGAGGGGCGGGCAATGAGATGCAAATAGAGGCGGACAACCCGGTGGGGGCGTCCGTCGGGGACAGGGTCGTCTTCACGGTCGGCGCCGGCAGTGTATTGAAGGCCGGACTCGTGCTCTACCTCGTGCCGATATTAAGCTTCATAGCGGGCGTGGTGCTCGGGCAGGCCGCCTCGGCAAGGGTCTTCCCGGGACAGAACCCGGACCTCGTCTCAGGGGCGCTCGGAGTCCTCTTCCTCGCCGTTGCCTTCGTAGGCCTCAAGGTCTACGGCTCAATGATAGAGAAGGGCAGGTCTTTCAGGTCCCGTGTCTTGAGGGTGGTATGACTTGGCGATAGAGATAGTAACCCAGAACAGAAAGGCCTACCACGACTACTTTATCGAGGAGACCGTCGAGGCCGGCATTGTCCTTACCGGGGCGGAGGTCAAATCCCTGAGGGCCGGGAAGGCCAACCTCAAGGACAGCTACGTTAGGATAAAGGACGGGGAGGCGTTCCTCGTAAATACCCACATAAGCCCCTACTCGCAGGCCGACGGCTTCGCCAAGGCCGACCCTGAGAGGACGCGCAAGCTCCTCCTCCATAAAAAGGAGATAGAGAGGCTCATAGGCAAGATAAGGGTGAAAGGCTACACCATCATCCCGACCAGGATATACTTCAAGGGCGGGAAGGCCAAGGTGGAGTTGGCCCTGGCAAAGGGCAAGACCTATTACGACAAGCGCGATACCATAAGGAAAAAAGAGACCGCGAGGGAGATATCCAGGGCCATGAAGTCCGGGAAGAAGAAGTAGCCCGGATGGGGTGCGGTGTGTGTCGGCGGACGGCCTTAATGATGCGCTTTTGATTTCCGCGGAAGTATGTTATAATATTTAGTGAAGGTTGGAAGGCTCTTTGACATGGTGTTTTGAAGAATGGGGGCGACTGGCTTCGACGGGACGGTCCAGTGCTCATGGTTGCATGCCGAGGTCTGTGGTCTCGTTAAACCAGCAGAACAATATAGTCGGCAACGACTACAACTACGCTCTAGCTGCCTAATAACAGCTAGCGTCCTTGAGCGGGTTTCCTGCGCCCGTTTGAAGGACGACACTCAGCAGGATGGCCTTTGCGGCTTCTGTCCGTAGTTTCAAAGGCGAGATCAACCGGACTTGCCGCAACGCGGATTGCCTGTAGTAAGCGCGGCGGCGAGATATAAATACAGGCTAAGCATGTAGGAGCTTGAGTTTTGGCGTTTCCGGACGTGGGTTCGATTCCCACCGCCTCCACCAGATTAATTTAATAAAATCAAGCAGTTACAGCGTTAAGGCTCTCAATATTTGGGGGCCTGATGGGGGCCCGGAAGCATCCGGGCTCCCGTTTTTTTACTGCATGGAGTCCAAGGTTTTAGGAAACAGACTACTTCTGTAGAGGTAGTTGTATTTTTTTCTGTATCACCCTGACCTTGTTGTTAAGCCCTTCAACGAAGCCGAGAGAGACTTTGTTTTCATGCATGCAATAGGCAGCTATGCCATCCAAGCGCCGCTCGATCATCCCTGCGAACTTCTCATAGGGCTCAAGCCTCTGCCACTTCAGCGACTCCTTCCAGTTATCGAAGAACCGCCGCGCCCATCCATCAGTCTGATAGCTCCACAACTGCCCGAAGGTCTCCTTCAGTAGGTGCGCCGTATTAAGACGCTTGTTGGCCCAAGGAGCTTCTTCAGAGCCTTCCTGCCATCTAGCGCTTCTCCCTGTTCGACAAAATAGTATACTTCTGCCCCTTGATGTACGAGCGGTCTTTCCCGCTTAGCCGCGTATTCCATCTTGCGCACCTTGTCCAGCGACTCTCCCAAGCGCTTCATCACATGGAACTTGTCAAAGAGAATCGCCGCCTGAGGAACATTCTTCTGCGTGGACTTCCTAAACGCCTTCCACACATCCATGACCGCGAGTTGTATCTTCTTCGTCTTCTTCGGCCCAAGCCGCTCGTAGAACGTATCCATGCATGCCTCAGACCGGTCTTCGTCCCCCGGACCATATCGGCTTGCCGCGCTCCATATCGCTCACCACTACCCGGTAGGTATGCCCTTTCCGTAGGGACACCTCGTCTATCCCCATGACGCGGGGAGCGGCAACAGGATTGCGCTCCAGTTGCTTGCGCATGTCTCAGTCCCGTGCACAGGATGTCCCTCTAAACCTACCCCCATCGTCAAGACAAAAAAGAGGGTTGTATTTGGTGTAGAGGAGCCTGCGCTGGTTTAGACTCCGAATCTTTCTTAAGCCTCTGTTCCCCGAGGTAGACCTCCTGGGGCGTCCGGTAACTGAGGGCCTCGTGGAGCCTCTCCGTGTTGTAGAAGTGGAAGTACCGGGCGAGTGACTCTCTGGCCTCTTTTGCCGTCTCGTAGCTCTTCAGGTAAACCTCTTCGTACTTGACCGTCCTCCAGAGCCTTTCAACGAAGATGTTGTACATGGCCCGGCCGCGTCCGTCCATGCTGATTTTGATTCCGAGGTCGAGAAGCCGTCCCGTAAACTCTACGCTCGTGAACTGGCTGCCCTGATCGGAGTTGAAGATATCGGGGCTTGAAAGCATCAACGCCCTCTCCAGCGCCCTTATGCAGAACTCTCTGTCCAGAGTCGTGGATATCTCATAGGAGAGCACGTAGCGGCTGTGCCAGTCCATTATGGCCGCAAGATAGATAAAGCCGTGTTTGAGCCTTATATACGTGATGTCCGTTGACCACACGTGGTCAGGACGCTCGATGACGATTGCCTTCAGCAGATACGGATACTTCTTATGGTCCTTGGCGGGCTTTGAGAGCCACGGCTTAGGATACACGGCCTCAAGCCCCAATATCTTCATCAGGCGCCTTACCCTCTTGCGGTTGACCCCGTAGCCTTTGGTCCTAAGCCACTCCGTCATCTTCGGCACGCCGTAGAAGGATTCCAATGGTATCTGCCGGGTTTGCGGAAGGTGGGAGGATTTAAGGTCAGGAACATGTTCTTCATGTAAGGAAGAGGCTCATGACGCCATGAAACTTGATGGTGAGAAGCGAAAGGGTCGTGTGACTGCTGAAAGGGTCGCGCTGTTTGTCGATGGCGGAAACATGTTTTACGCGCAGATGAATAACGGTTGGTTCATAGACTGGGAAAAGGCGTACCGTTATTTCGGCAGCCGGAAGAAGGTGAGCGGGGCCTTTTTTTTCACCGCCTATCCACTGGCGGCGGAGGTTGAAAAGATCAGCAGGTATCACGCCTTCAGGAAGGCGCTGATCTACAGCGGGTATAACGTTATAGACAAAGAAGTCAAGGTGCTGCCGGATAAGCTAAAGGGGAACATGGACGTGGAGATAGCTTTCAGGCTTCTGACCGAGATAGACAGGTATGATGAACTGGTGTTTTTCGGCGGGGATTCCGATTTCGTGGTTGTGTTCAACCATCTCAAGAACCTGGGGAAGAAGATCCTGTGCGTTGGGCGTCCTGATATGACGTCTCTGGAGATAAGGAACATAGCTACGGCCTTTCACGATTTGAACGACCTGAAAGGATATCTTGTGATGAGAGAGAGGCGCTGCGGCAATGGAAACAGACAGGGGCGAACGGCTTAAGGTCAGGATTGACGGTCTGACGAGGATTTCGATGATCCCTGTGGTATTGATGAAGGTTCTTGAGATCGTGGAGGATGAAAGGAAGGGGCTACGGAGTTCGTCGTCAGCTCGTCAAACCATCGGTGTTTAAACCATCCGACAGAAAGATACGGTGAGATATACTTCCTGAAACCAACACTTCTTACAAGGTAACGTCAAGTATTTTGTGTCAGTGAGAAAAGGGTAGCGGTTCCTTGTTTCTTGTTTTCGTAGGTAAAGACCGCGAACAGTATCCTTTCGATGCTGGTTTTGTCGCTGAATACTCCCATCGGTCTTCTTCGTCGTCTTACTTCCCTGAACCTCCTCTCTATGGCGTTTGTGGTTCTCGTTGCCTTTCTCCAGTCTTCGTCCTTGAACCTGAAGAAACCAAGCAGGTCGTCAAGGTCGTCTCTCAGGCGCTTCACCGCCTTGGGATAGA